>NZ_JBRREI010000013.1:0-97709 GCF_056760195.1 Stenotrophomonas sp. STEN020 | reverse complement strand
TCCTGCTTACCACGTGTTTTCTGCTTTACTGCCGGTGCCTAACCAGGCGTGTTACAATCCGTCTGTTTTATTCGCCCCGGTCTGTCTTCATTGGCAAAGCCCGGCTCCAGCTGCCATCGCTGGTTTCGATGCGGGTAGAGCGATCTGGAGTCGAGCGCGGCGGGTCCAGCGGTGGCTTGATATCCCCCGCGCCGTAGCTGTGGCCAGGCTGGCTGGCCAGGCGCGGGTACTGTCCACTGTTCAGGCGCTCGCGGTACCCTGTTGCGGTCAATATCCCGTGAGTTCCCATGAAACGCCATTTCTCGATGCTCCGTGAGTTCCAGCTCGCGGATTGGTTCACCCTCGGCAACGCGTTCTGCGGCACCGGCGCGGTGTTCGCGGCAATGCGTTTCCTGCAGGACGGTGAACGCGGCTTCCTGATGTTCGGCATGGCCTTGATCCCGCTGGCGTTTATCTTCGATGCGCTGGATGGCCGGGTTGCGCGTTGGCGGCAGTCCTCGTCCACCCTGGGGCGGGAGCTGGATTCGCTCGCCGATGTCATTTCCTTCGGCGTGGCGCCGGCTGCGCTGGCCTATGCCTGCGGTATGCAAGGCGCTTGGGACTGGTTGATCCTGAGCTACTTCGTCTGCTGCGGCGTCAGTCGCCTGGCCCGCTACAACGTAACCGCCGTGGAGATCGCCGGTGAGTCGGACAAGGTGCCGTATTTCGAAGGCACGCCGATTCCGACCAGTTTGGCCTTGGTCATCGTGTTGGCCTTGGCGGCCCACTTCAATGCGATTGGCCCGGCGCTGTGGGGTGGCAGCTGGCAGCTTGGCCCATGGCAGCTGCATCCGCTGGTCCTGCTGTTTGCGCTGTCCGGCTCATTGATGATCAGCAAGACGCTGCGGATTCCCAAGCCCTGACGCCGGTAAGCCGGTCGCATTGCTATCATCACCGGGCATCCCGGGAGTAAAGCAATGGCGGCGGCAGGCAACAACGACAACGCGGATTTCGAGGCCAGCATGCGCGGTGCGTGGGAGGCATGGTCACAGGCCATGCACGGCCCTGGCGCAGCGGCAGGCGGTGATTTCCCCTGGCGTGAAAGCATCGCCCAATGGACCCGCTTGGTCAGTACCGATACGCCGCCGGAAGTGCAGGCGCTGGGCGCGCGTTTCCAGCATCAGGCCGGCGATTGGCTGGGCATGATGCAGCAGGTGGCTGCGCGCTTTGCTGGCCGTGATACCTCGGCCGCGGAGGTCGCCGGTGCCTGGCGTGAAGCTGTGCAGGCAGGGCAGGGCGAGGATCTGCTGCAGTGGATGCTGGGTGCTGCACGCGGTGGCAATGCCCTGAACGATCAACCCTGGCTGCGCGAGTTCGCCAAGGCTGCGCAGAGTGGTTTCGGCGGCGGCGATTGGTTGAATGCGCCGGCATTCGGCCCCGCTCGGGAGCATCAGGCGCGTTGGCAGGCCTTGCTGAAGATCCAGCAGGAATACCAGACGCGGGCCGAAGCCTATGTGGATACGATCCGCAACGTGCTGGATGATGCCTTCAAACGCTTCGAGGCCAAGCTGGCCGAACACGAAGTGCCCGGTAGCCAATTGACCAGTGCGCGGGCGATGTTCGACCTGTGGATTGATGCTGCCGAGGAAGCGTATGCCAAGGTGGCGCTTTCCGAAGATTTCCAGCGCATTTATGGCGAGTTGGCCAATGCCCAGATGCGTCTGCGCGCAGCGTCGCAGAGTGAGCTGGAGCGCGCCTGTGATGCCATGGGCGTGCCCACCCGCACTGAAATGGACGCGGCGCATCGGCGCATCGCTGAGTTGGAGCGGCAGGTGCGGCGCTTGATCGCGGCAGGTCAGCAGGCCAGCGCTACGGCGCAATCGACGGCAGAGCCCCGGACGGCGAAGAACTCGCCAGCAAAGCCGGCGACCAAACCTGCGAAACCTGCAGCACAACAAGCGACAAAAAAGACTGCCAAAAAAGCCGTCGCAAAAACGGCTGCCAAGAAGGTCGCGCAAAAGCCTGCAGCAAAGAAGGCCGTGGCCAAGAAAGTGGTCGCCAAGAAAACGGCGACCACTAAGCCGAAGTCCGCACCGGCCCGTCGCAGGAGTGCCAAATGAAGGGACCGCTCGGTTTCGGCAACGACGATCTATTGCAGGAAACCCTGCAGTGGCAGCGCAAACTGGTCGATGGCTTGAAGCTGCTGCCCGGCGTTGAAGACGTGGACTACGGCGTCACCGAGCGCCAGGAAGTGTGGAGCGATGGCAAGGTCAAGTTGTATCGCTTCGTCAGCGATCAGGCCGATACCAGCAAGCCGCCACTGTTGATCGTCTACGCACTGGTCAACCGGCCCTATATGGTCGACCTGCAGGACGGCCGCTCGCTGGTACAGAAGCTGCTGGCGCTGGGCCAGGATGTGTACGTACTGGACTGGGGCTACCCGGACCGCTCAGAGCGCTTCCTGACCCTGGAAGACTATCTGCTGCGCTACATCGACGGTGCGGTCGATCACCTGCGTGCGCAGCGCAATGGTGCGCCAGTCAATCTGCTCGGCATCTGCCAAGGCGGCGTGTTCGCGCTGTGTTACAGCGCGCTACGCCCGCACAAGGTGCAGAACCTGATCAGCATGGTGACGCCGGTCGACTTCCATACCGCGGACAACATGCTCTCGCATTGGGCCCGGCATGTGGATGTGGACCTGTTCGTGGATACGCTGGGCAACATCCCGGCCGACCTGATGAACGCCAGTTACCTGATGCTCAAGCCGTTCCGCTTGAACGTGCAGAAGTACGTGGGCTTGATGGATATCCTTGACGACAAACAGGCCCTGGAAGACTTCCTGCGGATGGAAAAGTGGATCTTCGATTCCCCCGATCTGGCGGGCGAGACTTTCCGCCAGTTCGTCAAACAGTTCTATCAGGCCAATGGCCTGATGAACGGTAGCATCCGCATTGGTGACGAAGCGGTGGATCTGGCGCAGGTGCAGATGCCGATCCTGAACATCTATGCCGAACAGGACCATCTGGTGCCGCCGGCTGCATCCAAGGCGATGCAGGCGCAGGTTGGCAGTAAGGATTACACCGAGCTGGGTTTTCGCGGCGGCCACATCGGCATCTACGTGTCCGGGCGTGCCCAGCGTGAAGTGCCCGGTGCCATCAACGACTGGTTGAGTAAACGCGCATGAAGCTGATCTGCAATTTTCTGCTCGCCGCAAGCTTGGCTGTGATCGCCTTGCCGGCAAGTGCTGCTCCCAGCGCGGCAACCCAGCGTGAGATCAGTGGCCTGATGCAGGCGCTGGAAAGCTCCGGCTGCCGCTTTCAGCGCAATGGCACCTGGTACGACGCAGTGGCTGCCCGTGGCCATCTGCAGCGCAAATACGATTATCTGCTCAAGCGCGACATGGTCGACAGCAGCGAGCAGTTCATTGAACGTGCCGCCAGCCGCAGCAGCATGAGTGGCAAGGCGTACAAGGTTTCCTGCAGTGGTGCGCCGGAGCAGGATGCCTCGGCGTGGTTCCTGCAGCAGCTGCGCCGCCTGCGTACACCGGCCCGCTGATGTCAGTGCTGGCCGCCAGATCGACAGCGCAGGCCTGAGTCTCATGCGGCTGGAAATGGTCCCGATGTGGTTGCGCATTCTGGGCGGGGTTTGGACCTCGCCGAATACCTTGATTGGCTTGGTGGTTGGTTCGTTGGGCAGCCTTGCTGGCGCCCGCCCGTATTGGAGCCGCAAGGAATGCGCACTGGTATTCCGGCGCTGGCCCTGGGGGCCGGGCGGGGCGATCACTTTTGGCATGGTGATCCTGCACACCGGTGATGATCTCAATGGTCTGTGTCAAACCTACGAACATCGCGCTGGCCGCTGCGAGCACCCGCGCGTGCGTCTGGGTGATCATGAGCGCGCGCATGTTTTCCAATATTTGGTATTGGGCCCACTGTTTCTGCCGGTCTACCTGCTGTGCGGCGGTGTGAGCGTGCGTAATCCGTTTGAACGTGCGGCGGACTATTACGCCATGCACGGCCGCGGTTGGTGGCCTGGTCGCAACTGAGAGTGCAGTTGTCGATGTCGACGCGGCGAGTGCTGACATCAAACGACAACCTTTTATGTACATCTCTGTAACGTCACCCCGCGTATCGTTGCACCTGTTACAGATCCAACAGGAGCACGAACCACCATGGCAGTTGTTCTTTATATCGGTGGCAGCAAGGATGGCGATAAGGGTGTGTTGCCGTACGGCTTCAGCAAAACCCGCGCAGATACCGAGCATGGCCCGGAAATTTACGTCGAACGGATGATGAGCGTGACTGGTAGGGGTGCAATGCGGGTCATGGTGCTGGAAGATCTGCGTGATGACATCGCCAGCCAACGTCTGTATCAGCATCTAGCCTGAGTAATCAGGCACACGCGCCGGGCGGCAGGTCCGGCGCGTGCTGTCAACGGCTTTCGCCAAAGCCCGTGCATTGCCAGAATGGCAGCTCCCGTCACCGTGGCTACCGCACCGGCAATGCAAGACATCAAGCTCGCGCAGCAGATCGCGCAGACCATCGCCGCCGAGATCGGCGCACAAGCCACTCAGACCAAGGCGGCCATCGCGCTGCTGGACGAGGGCGCCAGCGTTCCGTTCATCGCCCGCTACCGAAAGGAAGTGACTGGTGGCCTGGACGATACCCAGCTGCGTAATCTCGAAAGCCGCCTGACCTATCTGCGCGAACTCGAAGATCGCCGCCGCGCCGTGCTGTCCAGCATCGACGAGCAGGGCAAGCTCAGCGATGCACTGCGTGAGCAGATCATGGGCGCCGATACCAAGTCGCGACTGGAAGATCTGTATCTGCCGTTCAAGCAGAAGCGTCGCACCCGTGCGCAGATTGCCCGCGAGGCAGGGCTGGAGCCGCTGGCTGATGGGCTGCTTGGCAATCCAATGCTGGATCCGCAGACTCATGCCGCGGGCTTCATCGACGCCGAAAAGGGCGTCGCGGACACCAAGGCCGCACTGGAAGGTGCGCGTGCCATCCTGATGGAGCGTTGGGGTGAAGACGCTGCCCTGGTTGGCGAGCTGCGTAACTGGCTGGCTGGCAACGGCATCATCCGTGCCCGCGTCGCCGAAGGTAAGGAAGCCGAAGGCGCCAAGTACCGCGACTACTTCGACCATGCCGAAGCATTGGCGAAAATCCCTTCGCACCGCCTGCTGGCCTTGTTCCGCGCGCGCCGCGAAGAGTTCATCTTCCTTGAGCTGGACCCGGGCAGTGACGCTGAAGCCGGGCACCAGTATGCGGAAGGCCGGGTCGCCCACAACGCAGGCATCGCCAGCAAGGAGCGACCAGCCGATCGCTGGTTGTTGGACGCCTGCCGCCTGACCTGGCGCGCCAAGCTGCATATGCATCTGCTGCTGGACCTGTTCAACCAGGCCCGCGAAAAAGCCGAGGCCGAGGCGATTGCGGTGTTTGGCGACAACCTGAAGGATCTGATGCTGGCGGCGCCGGCAGGCCCGAAGGCCGTGCTCGGCCTGGATCCGGGCATCCGCACCGGCTGCAAGATCGCCGTGGTCGATGCCACCGGCAAACTGCTGGCCACCGATACGGTGTATCCGCATGAGCCGCGCCGCCAATGGGAGCAGTCGCTGCAGACAATCAAGCAGCTGTGCATCAAGCACAACGTCGAGTTGATCGCGATCGGCAACGGCACCGCCAGCCGCGAAACCGACAAGCTGGCCGGCGAAGCGATCGCTGCCTGCGCCAACCCCAAGCTGCAGAAGGTAGTGGTCAGCGAGGCTGGAGCGTCGGTGTATTCGGCGTCGGAGTTTGCCGCCAAGGAATTCCCGGGACTGGACGTATCGCTGCGAGGCGCCGTTTCCATCGCGCGTCGCTTGCAGGATCCGCTGGCCGAACTGGTCAAGATCGAGCCCAAGGCGATTGGCGTGGGCCAGTACCAGCACGACGTGGACCAGTTCCGCTTGGCTAAGGCGCTGGATGCGCGCGTCGAGGACTGCGTCAACGCTGTGGGTGTATTCGTCAACACCGCCTCGGCCGCGCTGCTGACGCGGGTGTCGGGCTTGTCATCGACGGTGGCCGAGAACATTGTCCGTCACCGCGATGAAAACGGCCCGTTCAAGCGCCGCAAGGATCTGCTTAAAGTGGCGCGCCTGGGCGACAAGACCTTTGAGCAATGCGCAGGTTTCCTGCGGATTGCCGACGGCGACGAGCCGCTGGATGCCTCCGCCGTTCACCCGGAAGCGTACCCGGTGGTACAACGCATCGTTGCTGCCGCCGCACGCCCGATCAAGACATTGCTGGGTGACGGCAGTTACCTGCGCAGCTTGAAGGCCGAGCAGTTCATCGACGACAAGTTCGGTGTGCCGACCGTGCGCGACATCCTCAAGGAAATGGAAAAGCCCGGCCGCGATCCGCGTCCAGAGTTCAAGGCCGCGCGTTTCGCCGAGGGCATCGAGGACATCAAGGACTTGCGTGAAGGCATGATTCTGGAAGGTGTGGTCAGCAACGTTGCTGCATTCGGCGCGTTCGTCGATATCGGCGTGCACCAGGACGGCCTGATCCATATCTCGGCCCTGTCCGATACCTTCGTCAAAGACCCGCGTGACGTGGTCAAGGCGGGCGATATCGTCAAGGTCAAAGTGCTGGAGGTCGACGTGGCACGCAAGCGCATCGCGCTGACCCGGCGCCTGGAAGATGCGCCTGCGCCGGCCAAAAAGCCCGAGCGTGACGAGCGTGGTGCAGGGCAGGGACGTGCTGCTGGCGCTGGGCGCGGCAACGGTCAACGAGGCCAGCGCAACAATGCGGGCAATGGTGGCGGCCGACCGGTAGTGTCTGCAGCGCCGGCCAACAACGCACTGGCCGATGCATTTGCACGAGCAAAGCGCGGCAGCTGAACCAACTGCCGCAGGACCGCATCAATCTTGTAGGAGCGGCGTAAGCCGCGAAGCTGACAATGCTGAAGCACCGGGCATCTGTGCCGATCGATGATCTATCTGCTTCGCGGCTTAGACCGCTCCTACAAAGCTGGAATCTCAAGCCGGAGCAAGCGCGCGTTGCAGTGCCTGGCTGAGATCGCTGCCGGTGTAAGGCTTGGACAGCTTCACGCCGGCATCGAACACTGCAGGCAGCTGATCGAGTTCCATTCCGGTGGCTACCAGGAACGGGATGCCGCGCTGCCTCAGACGCTCGGCAACCGGGCTGCTGTTCTCATTGCATGCCAGCCAATAGTCCAGGAATACGAGCTGAGGCTGCAACTCGTCGATCATCTGCAGCGCAGTACTGACCGAGGCGGCCACGCCGCCGACCTGCATCCCTTCCATCTCCAACTGCATCTGCAGCAGCATGGCGTTCAACTCGTCGTTCTCCACGACCAGCACTCTCGTACCTTCGAGTGAGCCCATCGCTTTCCCCTGTACCTTGATCGGTCGAAGTATAGCCAGTCGCCGAAACAGGCATTACACAAATATTTTCAGCCAGGGTCTGCCCAAGTGCGCAAAGCTCCGCTATAATTCCGCTCCTGCCAGCCGAAGTGGCGGAATCGGTAGACGCAGCGGATTCAAAATCCGCCGCCCTTAAAAGCGTGGGGGTTCGAGTCCCCCCTTCGGCACCAGAGAAAACAGGCACCCTTGGGTGCCTTTTTCTTTGCCTGGAATTCGAGGTTCGTTTCCGTAATTTCCGGAAGGTCGAAGTCATCGACCCGGGCTGATAATTCACTTCTACCAATGAGTAGATGCCGGCGGGTTCGGCGATGCTTGAGTGGGCTGGCTGCGCTGCTGCGGGCTCATGGCCTGCAAATCTCGGAACGCGGCTACTTCTGCTGCAGGGAATCCACTGTAGTGCCGAGCCATGCTCGGCACGGGCTTTCTCGCCAATGCATCACCTCGCAGGGACAGCGCTGGCAATTGGAACCGCCAGTTGAATCTGCGTAGCCGATGCCAATCTTTGCCTGTAGATGTCGGAGCGCGATTGCCAATTTTGCAATGCCCGGACCGTAGTGCAGAGCCATGCTCGGCAGGCGGCCTCCACGGCAAATCAAGCTGCAGGAATGGCGCAATCATATGGCCGGCGTCACGCCAGTTGCCGATCAGTCTGATGCCTGGCAGATCCTGGGTTTCGCGGCTGACGCCGCTCCTGCAAAAGCTGCGGTATCGCAGGACGTCGCAACAGTTGAATGGCGCGAACAACAAGGTTGTCAGATTGCAGACTGATGATCTCAACCCGAGCGGGCAGGGGAGTGCACTGCCAGCAAAAACATCAGGCAAAAAAAGCTCCGATTTCTCGGAGCTTTCTAAAAAATGGCGTCCCCACGGGGATTCGAACCCCGGTCGCCACCGTGAAAGGGTGATGTCCTAGGCCTCTAGACGATGGGGACGCGTATTCTTTAAATCTCAAGTTGTAGATTCAGGCGGCCTAAGGCCTGAATTGGTGGAGCCAAGCGGGATCGAACCGCTGACCTCCTGCATGCCATGCAGGCGCTCTCCCAGCTGAGCTATGGCCCCACGTTGTTGCTAGCCCGCGATTATAGCGGCTTTTTATCGAATTGGAAGCTTTTTATTCTTCCGTGCAATCTCTTGGGAGGATTGCTTCGATAAAAAAAGACCCGATACGGCTGGGTCCGTTTGTACCTGATGAATGGCGTCCCCACGGGGATTCGAACCCCGGTCGCCACCGTGAAAGGGTGATGTCCTAGGCCTCTAGACGATGGGGACGCGTTATACTCATCAAATTGTCGACAATCCAAACGGCCTAATGTTTGGATTTGGTGGAGCCAAGCGGGATCGAACCGCTGACCTCCTGCATGCCATGCAGGCGCTCTCCCAGCTGAGCTATGGCCCCGGTGAAACGTTGTTACGTCGTTGCCGAGAAAGAAATAATAGCGGGGCTTCACATTTCCCGCAAGCGATTTGTGAAGAAATTTCTTCATCCAATGAGATTGGGCTGAAAGACGCCACAAGCCCACCTTTGTGCGTAGTCGCGGACAAGTCCGACACTCGACTTTGTTGACTGCCTGCATCACCGGCGGTCGCGAACTGCCAGGCTGGCTGCTGGTAAGGCCTGTTGGAGTGTCCGCCGTGGCATCTCTTGCTTGCATGGTGTTGGGCTGTCTACTTGGCAGCACCGGTGGTGAAGCGGGATTTTGGGTCTACAAGTGCCAGACTGCCGAAGGTCACTCCTATCAATCCCTACCTTGTGAGGGGTTGGAGCTGAAGCGTTGGAGCGCTGTTGATGCGCCCGTAGACGAGGCCGCGCGCAAACGGCTGGAGGCAATTCAGCGCCAACTGCAACGGGACAGGCTATCGGTAAAGCCCGGCGTACGGTCCGGGCGACGTCCCGCCGCTGCAGGGCCGAAGGCCAGTGCTTGCGAGACCGCCCGGCAAGGGCGCGATCGGGCATATGCGAAAGCCGGTTTGAAGCGCGACTTCGCAATGTCGAGCTTTTGGGACAACAAGGTCCATCAGGTATGCAGGTAGCCACGGTGGACGAAGGCCTGCTCAACGGTGGTCGTGCCGTGCTCCAGCGACGCGCTTCGCTGTGCGGCACTGCGCGTGGAGTGCTCCACCTATATCTTACTGACGCCTGTGTTCAAGTACTGCGTGGGCGGCGGCATCAAGCTCAAGCAGTGATTGTTGCAGCCTGTCCATATCTCCTTCTCGCAGCAATTGCTCCATTGCAGCACAGCGCTGCGTGATGGCTGTTTCGTGGATGAAGGCGAATGCGCCGCGCAGCGAGTGAAGGTGTTGACCAATTACGTCAGCCCGGGCCACCTTGTTGATCGCTGTAGCACCGTCCGCGGGAGATGGTTGTAGCGCCTGCCTGATGGCGATGACTGAATCTTCCAGCGAGCTCAGCAATGGCGCATATACCTCAGGCGGCAGCACTCCTTTTGCGATGTCCGATTGCCCCCGCTCGCTTTGCAAGGGCAGGGCGTCGTTGCCGATTTCTGCCAGCCTTGCACGCAGCGCTTCCAGTAAAACCGGTTTGATCAGGATGCTGTTGATGCCGGCGTCTTTGCTACGGGACCTGTCTTGGTCCGAGGCATGTGCGGTCACGGCGATGATGGGCGCGGTCACCCCGCGCTTGCGCAGGTAGCGGGAAAACGCGAAGCCATCCATGCCGGGCATGTTCAGATCGGTCAGGATCAAATCGTAGTTCTGGCTGTTGAAGGTGGCTATCGCTGCGCTGCAGTCCTCAAACGCACTTGCGCGGCAGCCCAATGCTTCCAACTGCAGCTGCAGCAGTTTCCGATTGGCAGGATGGTCATCGACCACCAGGACATGCAGTGCGACGCTCTGTGCAGCGCTCACCATGATGGGTGGCTTGTGCTGGTCCGGCACTGCGGCGTGGGCATCCGGCAGTGATAGTGGCAAGGTCACCATGAAGGTGCTGCCCTTGCCGGGCGTGCTCTTCACCTGGATGCCGCCTTGCATCAGTTCCGCAAGGCGTTTGCAGAGTGCAAGTCCGAGCCCGGTGCCGCCATAACGACGGGCAATGCTGGAGTCGGCTTGGGAAAACGTGGTGAACAGCGATGCCTGCTGCGCTGCGCTCATTCCGATGCCGGTGTCGCTGACACCCAGGACAATCGCCGAGTCGCTGGCTTCGTCGTCCAGCAGGTAAACCTCGACCAACACATCACCGGCCTCGGTGAACTTGATGGCATTGCTGATCAGGTTGAAGATGATCTGTCGAATGCGGGTTGGATCCCCCATGTAGCGTGGCTGCAGGCCATCATCAACAACGAGGTGGATTTCCAACCCTTTGGCCTGGGCCATGGGCGCGAACATGTCGATGCACTCCAGTGCGACCTGGCTCAGATCGAACGGTATCGACTCAATTGTCATCTGCCCGGACTCGACCTTGGAGAAGTCCAGAATGTCATTGATGATATTCAGCAAAGCAGAGGACGAAGAGGTGACTGCCTGTAGTCGACTGGTTTGCTGGGTGGTCAACGTAGTGCGTTCCAACAGCTCAAGGTTGCCCAGGATTGCATTCATCGGCGTGCGGATTTCGTGGCTCATGATTGCCAGGAAGGTTGATTTGGCTTCATTTGCAGCCTGCGACGCTGCGCGGGCGCTCTCGAGCTCCTGTTCAACCTTCTTGCGCAGGGTAATGTCGGTGAAATTGCATAGCAGGACATCCGTTCCCCGGTACTTGCTGGGGACAACGCTCAACAACAAAGCGCAATCAGCACCATCGCCAGTCTGGATGTTCAACTCGACACCTGGAGATGCGATGGACTTGGCATCATGTGCGCGGAACGCGTCCAGGAACTCAAGGTGCAAGGGTCGTTTGGAATCAGTCCTTGCGTCCGCATATGAGGCCATAACCGAGTTTTTCAGCAGAACCTCACCTGTCGAAGGCGAAATCAGCGCTTGGCCGAATGGCGCGGCCTCGACCATTGTCCGATTGAGGTTCTCGCTTTCGATGATGCGCTCTGAACGCACATAACCGGGGCGGAAAACCTTTCGCTCAATCAGCAGCAATACCGTCCAGACAAACCCTATCGCCATCAGCATTGCTGCGACGTAGGCAAGCAGGCTGGGCCACAACGCGGTAATGATGGTTCGCCATGAGAAGGTGTGGATCAAGTACCAGCCGGCGTTGGCGGTGGATACCGGATCTGTTGCGACAAAGCGCCCATTCATCTCCTCGAACCTGCCGCGCTTGTCCGCTGGTGCGCCGGCTGCCCAGTGATGAAGCGGGAACTGCGCGACCTCGTGGACATTAGGTTGCTGTGAGCCGAGGAACAAATCGCCCTGAGGGTTGGCAATCACCCAGAACTCGTCAATCTGGGTTGAGTTGAGCGATGTAGTGACGAGTTCGACGGGATAGGAGGCAACGAACACCGCAAATGGTTGTGCGTCGGTAAAGGCCTGCTGGCGCAAAAGCAATGACGGCTTGCCGGTAAGCGGGTCGTTTGCGGCCGCTAGCCACTCCGGCCCGACAGCTGCCGACTGCGGGTTGTCGGAGGTGGCTACCCTCGGTTGAGCTGGCGTAAACCGCTGGATGAGCGCGGCGGTGGATTCCTTCGCGTGCGTGGCCAGCAAGTTGCGGTCAGGGAGAGGGCCAGCCCCCAGAAAGGTCCGATCCGGGTTGGTGAAGTAGATCGATGCCGTCAATGCGCGGGCGAAGGTGCCGGCCTGATGACTGATCTCATCAGCCAATTTGAGGTACGGTGCGAAGGTCTCCAGCGTATGCCCCTGATCCATATCCCCTAGGATCAGTACGTGCGGCGAATTGGCTGAGCGCTGCATTGTCATGCGGCCGCGGTTATGGCTGAACCTGTTGACCAGCTCAGGGTCGGGCTTCTGGCGCGACTCCCAAGCGTACTCTTCCTGCGCGGTGGTGATGCGCATTGCGCCCTCACGTATCGCGAACGCCGATTGCAATGCGATCCGGCGGCTTGTCTGGTCGGCGTTTCGTTCCGCGATGTAGTCCTTGATCTGCGAGTGAATGACCACAGCAGTCACTGCGCCAAGGATCAGCGTGGTGACGATGCCGCCCACATACAGCAGGCTGCGCTGGTGTCGGCTCAACAGCTTCAATGCATTTGCCCGGGCAGGTGATTGGGCATTTGGCTTGTCGTCTGCGGTGTCTGCCTCGGAGACCATTTGAGACTCCACTCACAATTGGTTTTTGCCCGCTGGTGCGGTGAAACGTTCGGTTTCACGGCGTTGCCTGAAAGGGACGGGATGAATATTCGGACTAGGCCGATGTAGGCCTGAAGGCAGCGCTGGGAGAATGACGTCATCGAAAACAGCCCCTTCCCTGATACCGCCGCTTCTGGCGTGGAGACAGCACCATGAACGCTCTCGCACAATATGTGTTGCCACGACCGGAAACCCAGATGATCCAGAACGCGCTGGTGGTTGATGGCAACGAGCTTCAGCATCTTCCGATGGTCAAGGTGCTGCGTCAATTGGGGGTTTCCGAGGTAACCTCGGCCCTGGATGGGACCCGTGCAGTGGCTGCATTGCGCGACCGCAGCTGGGATCTGGTGGTCCTCGATCTTGACCTGGCGGACCTCACTGGTCTGCAGGTGATCGATCTGCTGGCCGGGCGGTGCCGCAAAGCGCGTCTGGCAATCATCAGCAGCCAGCCCAGCCGCATCCTGAACGCTGCTTCTGCCTATGCGTCGCACCTGGGCCTCACTGTGGTCGCAGCACTGCGCAAACCACTGAAAGCGGAGCAGATCCGGAACATCATTGCGGCATCCACCGAACTGGCGCCGTCAGCCCAAGATAGCCTGGCCCCGATAAAGCCCGCTGTCCGTAGATTCTCGCGTGATGAATTACGCGCGGCATTGCTGGATCAACAGATCCAAGCCTACTTCCAGCCCCAGCATTGCGCCATCACGGGTGTGTTGCGCGGTGCCGAGGTGTTGGCACGTTGGCATCGCGCTGATGGCTCCGTGCTGGCCCCGGCTGAGTTTCTTCCGTCAGTCGAGCGTGAAGGGCTGTTGGAGTCTCTCACTGACTACATGCTGTCCTGCGCGTTTGACTGCATTGCTGCCGAGGGGGCGGAATCCTCGCTGTTGATGGCTGTCAATGTCCCCGCACGCGTTGCGACCGGTGTGCATTGGGCGCAGTCTGTTGCAGATCATGCCTACCACGCTGGCGTTGATCCGAGCCGGGTGGTTATTGAAATCACCGAGGATGGCGGCGAGTTGTGCAATCCTGCGTTGGCTGGCGCTGTTGCCCAGCTGCGGTTGCGGGGTTTCAACTGCGCCATTGATGATTTTGGTAGTGGTGATTCTTCATTGGACAGGCTGCTGCAGGTGCCGTTCAACGAGTTGAAGATCAACCGCAGCATGTTGGTTGAAGCCCGTGAGCATGCCCACGCCCGCTGCCTGCTTGCCAGCACCATTGCCATGGCGCGTCAGATGGTAGCTACAGTCGTTGTTGAAGGCGTGGAAACCTATATGGATCTGGATATGGTGCGCAGTCTCGGTTGCCATAGCACCCAGGGCTTCCTGCACAGTCGCGCTCTGCCCAAGGCAGAGTACGTGCAATACATTGCCCTCCAGAACTGAGCCCGCGCAGTTTGCAGGAACCGGTCAAAGCAGCAGCCGCGGTGCAAACGGGGAGCCATGATCTGCCATCCAAGGGCCTGGGCTTGGTCATGCACCGATAGCCGGGATTGCTACCTCCTTGTCGCTTGGCCAGGGGGTAGCGGCATAAGGCGTCCGCGGAGCGATGGGCTTCTCGATAGAGGCCGCTACCGGAACCAGCTCGGAGCCAAGGTCCGCCCGAGTCCACTGAGTACCAATGCAGTGCCGATACGGAGGCCCGGTAGTGCCCGGCAGCTGCAACCAAGGACGAGCTGGCTGCCATGTTTCCTCGTGCTGGAGCAGCGGGTGTTACGGCGCACGCGGCCGTCGGGGAGGCTGTCGGCGGGGGCGCGACTGCTGCAGTTTTGTAAGGCTTGGCCCGTGTCTGGAGTAAGCCGAAGGCTTGGCGGTGTTCCGCTAGGTACGTAGTGGGGAAATCATCGCTTTTTTACGCATAAGTCTTTGTCTTTGAGAGTGATGTGACATAAATTCTGTCTTGACGTGCCGCGCAGGGCAGGGGATGCCCCCTCAGCCTGGATTGGCCAGCTGCCAGTGCACTTCACGGAGAGCTTTGCCATGAGTGGTTTCAAGATCAGAGTGGTCTTGGCCGACGATCACCCGGGCATGATCGCCGGTGTGAAGTACGAGCTGTCATCAGTGGCTACCCTCGACCTTGTCGGGACCGCAGCTGATTCCACTGAACTGATGGCATTGCTCGGCAGCGTGGCATGTGATGTCGTGATCTCGGACTATGCGATGCCGGCTGGCGACTTTGGCGATGGCATCGCCTTGTTTGGGATGATTTCCAGGCGCTATCCGCAAGTGAAGTTGGTGGTGCTTACCATGCTTGATAACCCGGCGGTGTTGCATACCCTGCTGACCCAGGGGGTGATGTGCATTGTCAGCAAATCGGATGCGTTGACGCACCTGGTGCCTGCAGTTCACGCAGCGCAGAGCGGGGGCAAGTACTACTCACCCACGATCGAGAAGGTTGTGCAGGGAATCGAGCTCAACAGACGCAGCCGCAACCCTGCTGGTGTATTGAGCATCCGTGAATCCGAAGTCGTTAGGCTCTATGCCTCCGGCCTGACGGTCAATGAGATCGCCGAACGTCTCCACCGCAGCAAGAAGACCATCAGTACGCAGAAAGCCAGTGCGATGGAGAAGCTGTCCATCGAGAAGGATGTTGACTTGCTGCGCTACGCTATGGAGAACGGATTGGTGACGTCTTCAGGCGGTACACCAGCTGCATCTTGAGCACGCAAATACCAACGCATTCTGGTGTCCAACCGGTGCGTTGTTTTGCTTTTGCACCGGGCAGCATCAATCAATGTCCAGTCCATTTTTCCCCGATTCCCATTGCAGCATGATTTTGCGTCTGCGTTGTGGCGAGGCGTACATGAAGAGGTTGAGTGTCTCCAGAAACAGGCTTTTCTGGAGAGTGGATAGTCGGGCGAAATCGATAAGCAGCCGTCTGACGTCCGCGGTTTTCTTGTCCATCTTGGTATGTTCCCAGCCGCAGCTCAAAAGCAAAGCACGCGTGCGAGCGCCACACCGGCGCCGCACAAGAATTTGCTCATGTTGTGATAAGCGGTCCAGTGCAGCCATAGGACCCGTCCCAATGACGATTCTTGGTATTGCTTTTTGGTTGACCAATGGAATCGGATTCGGATTTGGCTTGCAGCAGGTATCCAGCAACTGAGCTGCAACGACCTCGCTAGCGGACGAAATGCGACAAAACACCGCGCAAAAAGTGATGGATCACTTTATTATTGAGTCCGATCTGGAAAGGGCATGACGATGATTGACGACAACAGCGCCGCGGACGCAGCCGGGGCTGCCCCCGCACCTGCAAAACGGCGTGGCCGGCCGCGACTGTACGACACGCCGCTATCGCAGGCGGAGCGTGCCAAGCGTTATCGCAAAGCGCGGCAATGGGATGAAAGCAGTCTGGGTGATTGCCGTGACCCGGTGCTGATGGATCGCTTGAGTTGGGCATTGAAGAACAAAGAGACTTCTGAAGATGCCCGCGCTGCGTTGGATATCTATCTGGAAGAGCTGGTGCGACGGCATCACAGCAAAGGAAAACTTGTGTTCAAGTGAGTCAAGCTGGCCCCCAGCGGGGCACAGCTGATACTTGCGCGTGTAATCCGCCAGTTCGGCTGTGGTGCAGGCAATAGTGCCAGGCCGATGCTGACAGACGCGTTGGTCACTATTGCGAGTTCTGCCAAAAGCGGGTTTCGGTCATTCCTTTCCACAGTCTGCTGACTAAGCTGATGGCATGGCCAGCGTAAAGGAACTGCAACGAGCAATTGCCCGGTACAGTGACGCCGGCTTCACTCCTACGCCTATTCCGCGTGTTGCGCTGATGCGCTCCGAGAGCGTCAGCGCTGCTTCTGAAGCGTTTCGTGAGGCGTGGCTGCTGGTGGTTGCCCAAGGTCGCGTACGCATGAGTCTTGGCGGGGAGTCATTCGAGTTGTCTGCGCAGCGCTATGCGGTGACATCGGTGCATCTTCCCGGCACTGGCGAGGTTCGCCAGGCCAGCCCAGCCCAGCGCAGCCATTCCTTGGGGTCGCTCTGACCTTGGCGCCGGCCATGTTGGCCACGGTTCTGTTGGAGATGGGCGAGCAAATGCGTGACCTCCAGCCGTCTGGTGGGGTGGTCGTAGGCGATCTCCGTGATGAACTGCTTGATCCGTTAGCGCGCCTGGTGGGGCTGCTGAGCCGGCCCGCCGACATCGCAGTATTGGCCCCTTTGTATGAGCGGGAGATTCTGTACCGGCTGCTGCTTGGCGGGCAGGGCGCGCTGCTGAGACGGTTCGCCTTGTCCGACAGCCGGCTGGCGCGGATAGGCAACACGATCAGCCATATCAAGCGTGAGTACGCATTGCCGATGCAGATCGAAGTGCTGTCCAGGAGAGCGGGAATGAGCTTGTCTACGCTGCATCGACATTTCAAGGCCGTGACCGGCATGAGCCCCTTGCAGTACCAGAAACGACTGCGGCTGCAGGAGGCGCGGCGGCGGTTGGTGGTGCAGGAGGACAGCATTGCGAGCATAGCGTTCGCTGTCGGTTACGAAAGCCCGTCCCAGTTCAGTCGTGAGTACAAAAGCTTGTTTGGCGTTACGCCCTCGCATGACGCAAATGGTTTTCGCAACGGCGTATTGCCGCCGAACCAAGCCAGGTGATTGCCCGTACCCTGATGTCGCAGGACAGCCGCTGATCGGCAGGATCAGGCAAGACTCTGCGCATATCAGGCTATCGCGGCCCTATCGCTCCCCTCTAATCTGCTGCCGTATGTACTGCAGCCCTAACTGGCGTGCAGTTCGCTCGAAGTTGCGGCAGACGATGCTCGCGGACCTCCAAGCGTTTGATCCAGCGCAGTGGCGGACTGAGCAACCAAGGTCAACGGTGGCCGGCGAATGAAGGCAGCATCTGCATATCTCCTTGGTCCAGGTGATCTCCTGCCTTGGTCAACCACATACAACCTTCCACAAAGCATCCACCTCCATCTGCGGGGATCTCATCGTGAAAGCATCTGTTGTCAATTCCATCGGCGGCACCTTTGCTGTGCAGGAGATCGCGTTGGATCAGCCACTCGGCCGGGAGGTGCTGATCGATGTCAAAGCCTCCGGCCTGTGCCACAGCGACCTCACCGTCGCAAGCGCAGGGCTGGGTTACGCGCCGCCCTTGGTGCTCGGGCACGAAGTGGCAGGCGTTGTCGCCGCCGTAGGTTGTGAAGTCATTGAGTTCAGCGTTGGTGACCACGTGGTCGCCAGCTTGATCCAGTTCTGTGGCAAATGCGTACAGTGCCTTTCTGGCCATACCCACGACTGCCTGCACCCTGAAGCGACCTTGCGTGGCGAAAGTGAGCGGCCTCGCCTGCGTGCTACGGACGGCACTGCGGTGAATCAGGGGTACGGACTTGGCGGTTTTGCCGCACAGGTGCTGGCCCACGAAAACCAGATTGCGCTGGTGCCAAAAGCGCTGCCTTTCGAGCAGGCAGCACTGATTGGCTGCGGGGTGCTTACTGGAGCTGGCGCCGTACTCAATACAGCCAATGTGCAGCACGGACAGACCGTCGTGGTCATTGGCGCCGGTGGCGTTGGGCTCAGTGTCATCGGCGGTGCAGTGCTTGCGGGTGCTTCGCGGATTATTGCCATCGATGTTGCCGCCGGAAAGCTGGCGCGGGCCAAAGAGTTCGGCGCGACTGATGTGGTTGACTCCAGCCAGGTTGATCCAGTTGCGGCAGTGAAGGCGCTGATACCAGCGGGAGCAGACTATGTGTTCGACGTTGTCGGAATACGCCCAGTGATAGAGCAGGGCCTGCAGATGCTGGCCAAAGGTGGCGGCATCTACCTTATTGGCGTTGGCAACGGTGCGACAAGTCTCGAGCTGCAGACGTTTGGCCTGCTTTTCAACCAGAACCGGATCGAGACCGTTTACATGGGGTCGTCCAACCTCAAACGCGATATTCCTTTCTACGCAGACATGGCGTTGGCCGGGCGTTTGAATCTGGCCGGGCTGGTGTCAAAGCGGATCGCGCTGTCGCAAATCAATGAAGGCTATGAAGAGCTGAAGGATGGCTCGATTGCCCGCGTGGTGATTACCGATTTCGAGCACTGATGCTGGCGAGCAGGAGCGCACATCAATGCGTTCTGCGGCGCCTACTCGCGCTGCCATGCAGCCGGCGCCACCAGCCCGTCCCAGCTCATATGCGCAACGCGTCCACCACCAGCGCGAATGCCGCCGAGTGCTGGCGACGGCTGGGGTAGTACAGGTGGTAGCCGGGGAAGGGCGGGCACCAGTTCTGCAGCACGCGGATCAGCCGGCCTTGCTCGATATGAGTGCCAAACTCCTCCTCAGGCAGGAAGGTGATACCCAGGCCATCGAGAGCGGCCTGCACCATCGGCGGTGAGGTGTTGAATACCGCCTGACTTTCCACCCGCACGTTCACCTGCCTGCCGTTGCGCTCAAATTCCCAGACATACATACCGCCCGAAGTAGCGAAGCGGATGTTGACGCAGTTGTGCCGGGTCAGGTCTGCAGGGACCTTCGGGATCGGATGTTTTTCGAAGTAGGCCGGTGAGGCGGCTGCGGCCATACGCACCTTCGGACTGATCGGCAGGGCGATCATGTCCTTGTCGATGCTCTCGCCCAGCCGCACGCCGGCATCGAAGCGATCGGCGACGATGTCGCGCAGCGCGTAGCTGACGTCGAACTCGATGCGGATGTCGGGATAGCGGTGCATCAGCGGCAGTAGCTTGGGCAGCAGGATGGTCTGCAGCGAATGATCGCCACAGGTCAGGCGCAGCGAGCCGGCCGGTTTGTCGCGTAGTTCAGTGAGGGCATCGAGTTCTGCTTCGATCTCGTCGAAGCGATTGCCGATGGCCAGCAGCAACCTTTCGCCTGCCGGAGTGGGCGAGACGCTGCGGGTTGTGCGGGTGAGCAGGCGTATCTGCAACCGCTCTTCCAACGCCTTGATGGCCTGGCTCAGCGCCGACTGCGACACACCCAGCAGCGCGCCTGCGCGGGTGAAATTCCCTTCACGGGCGACGGTGACAAAAGCCAACAGGTCATTGAGGTTACGTCGTGCCATGGCGGCAGTGTGGCACGGCTGATTGATTAGTTCAGCTAATAGTGGCTAGAAGCATTGATTACCTTATCAGCCGAGTCCTCACGGTGGACAATGGCCGCCAGCCCCCCAATCACTGCCGGAGTTCCCATGTCTGTCAAAGCCTATGGCGCCCATGCCGCCGACAAGCCGCTGGAGTCGATGGATATCAGCCGTCGTGCGCCCGGCGCGCATGATGTGCAGATTGACATCGCCTATTGCGGCATCTGCCATTCCGACCTGCACCAGGTGCGCTCCGAGTGGGCAGGTACCCAGTACCCCTGCGTGCCAGGCCATGAAATCGTCGGCCGGGTGGCGGCAGTCGGTGCGCACGTAAGCGGCTTCAAGCCAGGAGATCTGGTCGGTGTCGGCTGCATCGTCGACAGCTGCCAGCACTGCGACGACTGCGACGCCGGGCTGGAGAACTACTGCGATGGCATGGTCGGCACCTATAACGGTGCGACCGCGGATGCACCTGGCTGGACGCTGGGCGGCTATTCGCAGGAAATCGTGGTCCATGAGCGCTATGTGCTGCGCATTGGTCATCCGGAGCAGCAGTTGGCTGCCGTAGCGCCGCTGCTGTGCGCCGGTATCACCACTTACTCGCCGCTGCGTCATTGGAACGCAGGCCCGGGCAAGACAGTAGGTGTGGTTGGTATTGGTGGCCTGGGCCATATGGGTATCAAGCAGGCCCATGCGATGGGCGCGCACGTGGTCGCCTTCACCACCTCCGAATCCAAGCGCGAGGCGGCTTTGGCGCTGGGCGCGGATGAAGTCGTGGTATCGCGCGATCCGGCGGCTATGGCTGCCAAGTCCAACCAGTTCGACTTGATAGTCAACACCGTGGCAGCGCCGCATGACCTGGATGCGTTCCTTGCGTTGCTCAAGCGCGATGGCGCGATGGTCTTGGTCGGCGCGCCAGCGACGCCGCACCCGTCACCCAATGTGTTCAACCTGATCATGAAACGCCGCACCCTGGCCGGTTCGCTGATCGGTGGGATTCCGGAAACCCAGGAAATGCTGGATTTCTGCGCCAAGCACAAGATCGTGGCGGATATCGAGCTGATCCGCGCGGACGAGATCAACGTGGCTTATGAGCGCATGCTCAAGGGCGATATCAAGTATCGCTTCGTGATCGACAACGCAACCATGGGCAGCTGAGGCGGCTTGGTGACTCGGTAATCATCTGCAGCGTTGGCCATGACGGTCAGCGCTGCAGCAAGGGCTCAATGTTGAACATGGCTGGCGGCAGTTTCCGCCGCCGGGACGACCATGCCATCTGGCCTACGGCGGGTTGCTGATCAAGCAGATCAGCAACCCGCGCTGTCCCCAAAAAAACAGCCAGCCCACATTCGGGGTCGTTGCTGGAAACTTCTCGACCGTCCGGAAGCCACGCCCGGGCCGGTTCTCCAAGGAATACATATGCAGGATTCACTGAAGAGCCTTGGGCTCATTGCGGTGGCGTTGCCGATGACCGCAACTGCAGAGACGCCTGTATCGGCAGCACCGGCAATGCAGCATGTCTCAAGAGCCGGCAGCCAGCCATCGCTGGCAGGCGGGGCAGAGCACTTCGTCGGGCACGTGCGCATCGATCCGGTGTGGTCTACAGATCCGGCGCTCACCACTTCCGGGGCGTTGGTCACATTCGAGCCGGGGGCGCGCTCGGCCTGGCATACGCATCCGGCGGGACAGCGTCTGGTGGTGATGTCCGGGGTGGGGCTTTGTCAGGAATGGGGCAGGCCTGTGCAGGAGATCCGGCCGGGTGACGTGGTCAACTGCCCGGCAGGCGTCAAGCATTGGCATGGTGCCGCCTCCACAACGGCCATGACCCATCTGGCTGTCACCGGTGTGCTTGATGGCAATAATGTCGAGTGGATGGAGCAGGTGAGTGACGAGCAATATCACGCGGCTCAATAGCCTGCCAGATAGCGATGTCTGCCTGAAGAAGGTCCAGAACACGTGCGAAGCGCGCTTCGTTCGTCGTGACCACAAGTCAATCATCCAAGGCGTACTGGCAGTGATTGCCGACAAGCGGTGATGTTCCGGTCGTTGTTCTGGAAACACCGAGAGCTCGCGCTTGCTTTGCCGGCAGCTGCGCCACCGTGGCGCTGCCGTTCATAACCAACATCATGAAAGAGGTTTCCATGTCGACTCCCGTTGTCGGCACGCCAGCGCGTGCCTGTCCGGAGCTGGAAGAGGTTGCATCACACTGGAGTGGCGTATTCGCCATGACCCTGTGCGTATTCGCCTTGATCGCGTCCGAATTCCTGCCGGTAAGCCTGCTCACGCCGATGGCTGCTGACCTGGGTGTCAGTGAAGGTCTGGTGGGGCAGGGCATCGCCATCTCTGGGGCGTTCGCGGTAGTGACCAGCCTGTGCATATCGCGATTGGCAGGCAGTACCGATCGCAGGACGCTGCTGCTGGCGTTGACCGCCTTGATGGCGGTATCCGGCAGTGTCGTGGCACTGGCGCCAAACTATCCGGTCTATCTCATTGGTCGCGCGCTTATCGGCGTGGTTGTTGGCGGATTCTGGTCGATGTCCGCGGCCACCGCCATGCGTCTGGTACCAGCGGCACAGGTGCCGCGCGCACTGGCCATCTTCAACAGTGGCAATGCATTGGCGACCGTCATCGCGGCCCCGTTGGGCAGCTATCTTGGATCCGTCATGGGCTGGCGCAGTGCATTCTTCTGCCTTGTGCCGATAGCGCTGATCGCGCTGGTCTGGCAGTGGTGCAGCCTGCCTTCGATGAGCGCGGAGCGCGGCGATGCGTCCAGTGGCGTGCTACCTCTGCTCAAGCGCAAGGCAGTGGCACTGGGAATGGCAGCCTGCGCCGCTTTCTTCATGGGTCAGTTCGCACTATTTACCTATGTGCGGCCGTTCCTGGAGAGGGTGACACAGCTCGACGTGTCAGTATTGTCCTGGGTGCTGCTGGGCATAGGCTTGAGCGGATTCCTCGGCACGGCGCTCGTCGGCAGCGTGCTCAAGCAGGGCCTGTATCGTGTATTGATCGTCATACCTGTGCTGATGGCAGCGATCGCGCTTGCTTTGATCCCGATGGGACGGTCACTAGCTGCCGTCACCGTCCTGTTGGCGCTGTGGGGTCTACTCGCCACCGCTGCCCCGGTGGGCTGGTGGAGCTGGATTGCGCAGACCCTGCCCGGTGATGCGGAAGCAGGCGGCGGCCTGATGGTGGCGGTGATCCAGCTGGCAATCGCCTTGGGATCGACGCTTGGCGGCGTGCTGTTTGATCACAGCGGTTACCAGAGCACGTTCGTCATGAGCGCTGCAGTACTTGCATCGGCAGCGCTGCTTTCCGTTGTGATCGCTCGCCTTCCCGCTGTATCCAGACCATAGTCGCGCTTCTCTGGGCGATTGATTGGCAGGTCCGTGCAACGTGTTTCGGCGAGGTATACGCTCCATTCGTACAGCCTTGGTGGCCCGGCATGTTCGCAGGCCACCAAGGTATGTTGCTGGTCAGATATGCGTGCCGGACGTAGCGCGATTCGGCAACTTGATGATCGTGTTACCAGCGAATCGCTGGCTGCTCGGGCGCATCATGCGAAGGGAAAAGGGGAAGCACATACTCCGACAGTTCCTGTAGGACGTCCTGCGGTGGGCGCTGACTGAACTGGATTCCCAAGGCAGCATGGTTGACGCCTGCACGCTGCCATTCGCCGAGCAGATCGATCAAGCCGTTGCGCCCGGTCCGCAAGGTGTAGCCGCCGTCGATGGAGGTTCTGGGGTGGTTGGGATCTTCCACCAGATCGATCCACTCGTTGGTGACGTGTGGGCGGAAGCCGCCATCCCCGATCAGTCCGCGCCAAGCACGTATCTTCTCGGCCAGGCGTTTCGGACCGACTGAGTGGTGCGTAGCGTCCGGATAGGTCAGCCAGCCGTCGGCTTGGTCGGCAACCCATTGCAGGGTTTGCCGGGACGTTCCAGTTACCAGCAGCGGCACGGCGCCGGCCACTGGTTTGGGCAGCAGCTCAACGCCTTGGGCGCGGCCCAGAGGTGAGTTGATGGTCAGCATGCCTGGCTGCAGCAGTTCGCGGACATAGCTGACCGCATCCGCGAAGCGCTCGGCACGCTGTGCGTGTTCGATGCCATACGCTGGAAACTCAACCGGCCTGTCGCCAGAAGCGATCCCCATCACCAGACGGCCGCCAGACAGCTGGTCAATCGTTGTTGCAGACTTCGCCAGATCTATTGGGTGGCGCAGGGAAAATATCGCGCTGCCGGTAGCCAAGGCAATGTGCTCGGTCTGTGCAGCAAGGTACGCCAGGTAGGTGAACGGGTCGAAGACCTGTCCGGCGTCGCCGAACAATGGATCGAACAGTGGTACGTCGCGGACCCAGACCGCAGCGAAGCCGGCACGATCAAGCTGGCCAACCAACGCCGATTGGCCCGCCAACACTTGCATATCGCCGCGATAGAAACGCAGCGGCAGGAAGATGCCCAGGCTCAGCGTGTCTTGACGGAACATCCGCTGGTAACCGGGATGGTGCGCGAATGCAGGCGCAGATGCCCCGCCAAGGGCAGGTTGCGTGGCGACGCTGTTACTCAATGAATTCATGTTCTGTATCTCAATCATGGGCCGGTCGCTGGTTCAGGGATACGTACGCCGCGCTTTACGGCTGGCCGTTCAGCCACGCGCGCGTGCCAATCGCTCAGATGCGGATAGGCGCTGAAGTCCATGTCGATGACGCGGGCGATATGCGTCCAGCCGAAACCGGCAATGTCGGCGATCGAGTACTCGTTTCCGGCCAGCCAAGGTCGTTCAGCCAGACGCTGATCCAGGGTCGCGAAAAATTCATTGCTCAATCGTCGGTAGCGCTCAATGGCTGCCGGAAGCTGTTCGCTGGCGAACATCTCGAAGTGGACCCGCTGGCCGAGGATCGGTCCAACGCTGGCGGCATGGAACATCAGCCAGGTTATCGCCTCCCATCGTGCTGCCGGCTGCTTTGGCAGAAGGCGGCCGCTCTTGTCTGCCAGATAGAGCAGGATTGCGGCTGACTCGAAGACGGTAATGCCGGCGGATTCGTCCACCAACACCGGAATGCGTGCATGCGGATGCAGCTTCAGGAAATCCGGATGCTGGTGCTCGCCGTCAGCAATGCGAACATGGTGCAGCTGATAGGGTAGTTCCAGCTCTTCCAATGCAATGCTTATCTTGAAGCCGTTTGGCGAGCTGTCGGTATAGAGATGAAGTCTTGGATTTTCCATGGGTTCTCTTGTTTCAAGGGTGCAACTCAGCAAATGCACACAGGAGCGAAGCCCGGTGCATGGCTATGAGAAAAGAGGGGAAGGAGACGGCTGGCTGCCATCGTCCAACGCAGAATCGCTTGGGCAGTCGTCGGCGCTTCACCCACTTCGTGAAAGCAGCAGGCGAACGTTGGTTCACTGCACTTGATCTGACCCGAATGTATTGGAGCCCGTGTGGCGCTATCTCGTTCTAGAGCCTTCTACTGAACGCGTTTACTGACTGGTAGTTGCCGGCGCGTGCTGATTGTCTGGTCTTTGAAGCAAGAGATGGGGCCTACGTTAGTGCGCTCCATGGTTCGCTTGCTCCGTCGTCCTGCTGACTGGAAATGGCTGCAGTCTAGCGATCGCGAGTAGTTCGGGAAAACGATCTTATCTGCAACTTAACATTAGTTTTACTAACTTTATTCTGTGTAGTTCAGGCATGAGGTGCGGCGGGTTGGATGAGCTAACTTCTGCTGCTTCCTTTCAGCCGCACTATGAGTAAATTTTGCGCAGATTAGGCGCGATGCTGGTGTCAGGAAAGCACGAAACGAACTGCTGCACGGCGTTCGCTGCGCTGTCCCGTGCAGCTTGTTGAGCTGCTTGATACTGATTTCAGCTAATCTCACTTCTGAAGTGATCCAGGCTGGGATGAATCGACCGGCACTGGCTCACTTCAAACACCATCACTTCCAAGCTGGAAAGACCGGGAAATTGAAGCCATGAGTGCCGTCCTACCTTTGTTGGCGCTGCGTGCGTTTGTGGAGACTGGCCGGCACGGCAGCTTGAAGGCCGCTGCCGAGGTCATGGGCGTTACCCCGGGTGCGGTGAGCCAGCAGTTGAAACTGCTGAGTGATCGCACCGGTGTCACGCTGTTCACCCGCAATCGCCACGGTGTTGCGCTCAGTCCTGCGGGCGCGCAGGTGTATCCGGCGTTGCTTCGCGCCTTCGATACCATCCAGGACAGCATGACCGTACTGGAGGCGATCAATGGGCGGCAGACATTGACCGTCAGCACGGTGCCTGGGTTTGCTGCGTCCTGGTTGGTGCCGCGACTTGGCCGGTTTACCGAGAAACATCCGGATATCGAGGTGCGCGTTGAAGCTTCATCTGCCTTGGTCGATCTGCGTCGCGACCGGATCGACATCGCGATTCGTCATGGGCTTGGCGAGTACCCGGGACTGGTTTCACGGCACCTGGCTTCGCCGGTATTCCTGCCAGTAGCGAGTCCTGGGCTATTAGCTAGTGGCAAAGCGATCCGCAAGCCAGCCGACTGTCTCAAGTTCCCATTGCTGCAGGACTCGGATCGTAGTGATTGGCGGCTTTGGTACAAAGCGTTGGGTGTCGTGGACGATCCGCGCATAGAACGAGGCGCTGCATTCGATGATGATGTGCTGTTGATCCGCGCGGCGGAGGCGGGGCAGGGCATTGCCCTGGTGCGCGATGTCTACGTGCAGGCGGAAGTGGCCGCTGGCAGATTGGCGGTCGCATTGGACCAGCCTTGGCCCACCGAGTTTGCCTACTATGTCGTGACCCTTCCGGGGGCAGATGAAAAGCCTGCCACCGCTGCATTTCTGTCTTGGGTGCAGAGCGAAGCGCAGGGCGAAGAGGCATTGGCTTGATTCCAGACTGCACCCACAGTCGCGGCAGCGCTGCATAGATAGCTGAGCTGCCGCTTGGGCCGAATGCGTTGCTCGTGATGTCGCCGAGCAGCCGTCCGTTGCGAAACTTGAGCCTCGAAGGCTCGTGCGTGCGGCACGCCGACGCTGGCTGCGGCATCGCTCCGGAACGATGGGTGCCGGTTCCGGAACTTGTGGAAGAAAGATTGCTGGAGTCCCTTGACCTTCCAATGGCGGGAATCTTTAGACTTCGCGCCAACACAGAGGAGCAATGGATGACGCAGGGAGTTCTGCGCTCCTTTGGAATGGAATCCATTCGTTCGAATCACCTGTCACACGCCAAGCGGTCCAGCTTTGGTCTCATACCGAAGCGCGGCATCAAGAGACACCACAAAAACGATGAGGACGTCGTCATGAACAATGCATCCAGCCAGCACGTAATCGTCTACACAACACCGACTTGCCCCGATTGCCGAATGCTCAAGGATTGGCTCAACCGGGCAGGGGTGGTGTTTGAAGAGCGTGACCTGACCGATCCTGCAATCAGCGATGAGGCCAAGGCCCGCACCGGGGTGCGCGTCGCGCCGATCACTTTGGTCGGCGAGCGCGTTTTCTACGGCACCTTTGCCTCGCAGAAACCAGGCTTGGTCGGGGCGCTTGGCCTATCCAACACTGCCTGAGTAGCGGACATGACGATACACGTGGAAATATTGCAGGCCGGGGTCAGCATCGAGGTGCCGGCAGGTGTCACCCTTCTGGACGGGGCGCTCGCCAACGGAATCGCCTATCCACACGGATGCCGCTCCGGTCGCTGCGGTTCCTGCAAGACCCGTCTCGTCAGCGGCGAGGTTGAATACCTCGAACACAGTCGCTTTGCGCTGACGGAAGCTGAAAAATCTCAAGGATTGATTCTGGCGTGTCGCGCCATTCCAACAACGGATGGGATAGCCAGCTGGCTTGATGACGATCAGGTAGTTCCCAATCCGCTCCGTCGCCTGAACTGCAAGGTGACGGCAATCGATACGGCCACACACGACATCAACTGCATCCAGGTCGTCAACCAAGAGGGAGAGCCGTTGAGCTTTGCTGCCGGCCAGTATGCTCGGCTTACGTTCCCCGGCCTGCCAAGCCGTGATTACTCCATTGCCAGCCCATCAGGTAGCGAGGTGTTGGAGTTCCACATTCGTCGGGTGCCCGGCGGTGCGGTGAGTGAGCCCATCCATGCGCAACTGAAGCCGGGTGCCCCGGTGCTTGTTGAAGGTCCATTTGGATCTTCGTTCCTGCGAGAACAGCATGCAGGGCCGATGCTATGCATCGGGGGTGGCTCGGGTCTTGCGCCGATCAAATGCATCGTTGAGGCAGCAATTGCGAGTGGTATGCGCCAGCCAATACATGTCTACTTCGGCGCTAGAAGCAGCAGAGATCTATACCTCGTTGAGCATTTCCGGAATCTTACGCGGCAGTATTCCAACCTGACATTCACGCCCGTGCTATCCGATGTCTCCGGGGAAAGCGCTTGGCGCACCGGTTTGGTAACGGAAGCTGCTGCCGAAGACCTGCAGGATCTTGATGGCTGGAAAGCGTATTGCGCTGGACCTCCGGGAATGGTGGAAGCGGCTATCCAGATGACAAAGGCCAATGGTCTGCGGTCGGGTGATCTGCACGCGGACGTGTTCCATACGCCGGGATGAGTGCTGTGCGGAATCCTGAAAACATAGGCTCTCCTCTAGGTCCATGACCAAAGGGCGGTCGCAACGTGTATGAAAAGCTGCCGTAGAGAATGATGCTCATGATGCTGCCCAGCGCTAGTTGCGCGCTACGCTCACAAACACGAGGACTCGTTGCCAAAGCAGCCTTCGGGTCGTAGCCTGCCGCTATTTTCTGGAGACATAGGGCTGATCCGGCACGGACCAGCGCCATGGCAGATCCACGGCTTTGGATATCCCTACCCGAGGACCTATCACCGGCGTGGCAGGTGGAGGCATGCCATCGGACACAATCCGGATGCCACGATCACCGCTTACCAGATCAGCGCCGTCATGCGCGCGGTTGATTCCGAAAGCTTGAGAAAGCTTGCCAGGGCCATTGGCCAGATCGATCGGGCGCTTTGCAGCAGGCCTGGCAAGATACATGAGATCCAACTTGTTCAAGGCTTGCGCTGCCCTGAGCAGCACCCCAACACCTACACCGACCTCGCCGCAGACTGCATTGCTTCCCCAGTGCATGCCATAGGTGAAGTAGACATACAGGTGCCCCGGAGGGCCGAACATCGTCGCATTGCGCGCGGTCTTGCCGCGGAATGAGTGAGCCGCGGGATCCTGGCTGCCGGCGTAGGCCTCTACTTCAACGATGCGCGCACAGCGGCCGTCGTCACGTAGCAGGATCTTGTTGAGCAACTCCGGCGCCACCACAGTGGGGTGCCGGCGATAGAACTCGCGTGGCAGAACCTGCATATCTTCCAGGAAAGATTTCATTGTGGTTCGCCTCCGCATTGCAGTGGTTCAACCCAGTCAGTCGGGCTGAACCACCGATTCAATCGACGTTTGTTACCTCACCAATCGGTAGGCGCATAGTCCTTCAGGAACTGGCCCCAGACGTGCTCGCCGCTGTTGAAGCCGTGGATGATCGGGTCGACGATGCGCGCGGCACCGTCAATGATGTCCAACGGCGGGTGGAACCGCTCTTCCTGCACCTTGCGGGCTGCCAGGCCTGCCGGATCTTCGTCGGTCACCCAGCCGGTATCCACGCTGTTCATATGGATGCCGTCGTTCTGGTAATCGGCCGCCGAGGTACGCGTCATCATGTTCAACGCGGCCTTGGCCATATTGGTATGCGGATGGCGGGTGGTCTTGAAGTTGCGGTAGAACTGGCCCTCCATCGCCGACACATTGACGATGTGCTTGTCACGCTCTGGTGTGGCCAGCATCAGCGGCTTCAGGCGCGCATTGATGATGAACGGTGCGATGGCATTGACCAGCTGGGTTTCCAGCAGCTCCACTGACGGCACTTCAGCCATGCGCAGGCGCCAGGAATTGCTATCACGCAGGTCCACCTGCTGCAGATCCTGATCAAGGCGGCCATCGGGGAACAGATGTCGCTGGCCCAACAGTTCGTCAGCCAGCAGCGGTACCTGCGACAGCTCGGCAGCGCGGGTCAGGCCATCCTTGCCAACAGCTTCCGGCGACGGCAGTGCAGCCGCCGCGACCGGCAACAGGTCGGCACTGCGCAGGCCTTCGTAATTGCCGATCAGCTTGCGGATGGTTTCCGGCAGACTCTGCACGGCAACAGTTTCGCCGGCCATCATGTGCGCGTAGAACTGCGGCGGGCGGCGCACGGTCTGGCAGGCGTTGTTGATGATGAAGTCCAGGCGCGTACGCGTGGCCAGCAGCTCGCTGCAGAAGGCCTCAACGCTGGGCGTGTGGCGCAGGTCCAGCCCGTACACCTGCAGGCGGTGGCCCCACACTGCGAAATCGGGTTCTTCGGCATAGCGGGCTGCCGAGTCGCGCGGGAAGCGCGTGGTCACGATCAGTTCGGCGCCGGCACGCAGCAGTTTCAGACCGGCCTGGTAGCCGATCTTGACCCGGCCGCCGGTCAGCAGCGCTACGCGTCCACGCAGGTCGGCGGTTTCGGTGCGTTTGATGTAGTTCAGATCGGCGCAGGCCGGGCACATCTGGTCGTAGAAGTGATGCAGCTGGGTGAACTTCTGCTTGCACACGTAGCAGTGACGCAGCTCGGGTGAATGCACCGGCTCTTCAGCTACCGCAGCACCTTCACCGTTGCTGGCATCGTGCAGGCCGGCGGCATGCGGCGGAAAATAATTCGGTGTGCTGAACACCGGCTTGCGGCGCAGGGCGCGGATACCGGTCTGCTCAAGCAGCGCCTCGGACTTGCGCACCTTCTCCTGGTGGCGCTCACGGGCCTGCTTCTTGAGCATTTGCCGGCGTGCTTTCGGTTCGGGGTGGAATACCTTGGCAACGACTTGATGCAGGCGCACGCGGTCGGCTTCGGGCAACGCATCGAGCATGCCGCGATCGGCTTCAATGGCTTCCAGCAGATCCAGCGCTTCGCGCAGGCGATCGGCCAAGGGCAGGGCAGGGGCAACAGCTGTGTCGGTGGTGTTCAAATGACAATCCGGAAAGTGCGGCGGCAAGCCGTGAATGGACAGCAGAGCGATGACCGCCTCGATGCGGGTCCATGCTGTAGCGGACCGGGAACGCCTGGTCGGTGGCAATTGTCCCAGATATCAGGGGGTTGGCGCCAATGCCGGGTTGATGGGCGGGCCGCAGGGCCTGCATTGTTGTCTTCCGGGGCCGCGCGCACCGGAGCTGATGCAGGTTGAACCAGGCCAAGGACCGAGGCCCACGGACCTGGGCCACCAGCGCCAAGCGCCACATCAGCGACTTTGAGCAGTGGTCTCCCAGGAGATGAAGGCCCAACGCTTGGTGGGTGCAAGCCCGAGCCGATTCATAGGCGAATGCCCGTGCCACTCCGCAATCCTGCTGTGTTCGTTCATCTGCAGTCCACCGAACAACTGCTCAGCTTGGCGGATCAGGTCGTCGGCAGTCTGTGTCTGGTCCAATGCCGACACCGGCAGGTAATCGAGCCGGGGCTCCCGTCCCAAGTCCCAGAGCAGCTCCATCACATAGCGATGGTCCGGCATGGGAATCCATTGTCGGCCCAGCAGCGCCGCAAGCTCCAAGACGCCAGTACGCGGCTGCGTGGTACAGGTCACGTAGACGCGCTGTGCTGCGTGTGCGTCGAGTTTCATCAGCGCCCGTTCCAGCTCAGGGACCATCAGCGAACGCGAGGCGATGGCGATGTCGCAGACGGGCAGCGTGTTCCAGTCGTCCTCCCATGACAGATGGTGTGCTTCGATGTTGCGGACCTGTTGGGCGCAGATGGCGGCATGCAGGCCATCAAGCATGCCCTGGCTGTAGTCCAGGGCATGGACCTGCTTCACCTGCGCTGCGATTGGCAAGCTGAGCAGGCCGGGCCCGCAACCAACGTCCAGCACGCTATTCACGCCGCTCAGGTCGAGCCGCGCCAGGAATGCCGCGCTGTAGTCGTCGTGCCGACGCTTCCAGCTGGACTGCGCCGCACGCGCATCCCACGCGCCGGCGGGCTTGGCCTGGAAGCCGCAGGCCAGCAGGTGCTGGCGGTAGCGGGCCATGTGATCGATGGGGGCTGGAAGTGTGGTCATGACAGTGACTGCAGGTCGGGAAGGGCAATGGCTATGCGCGAGGCATCGACGTTGTAGAGCTGCGCCAACCGTTCGGGTGTGGCGACCTCGCGGGCGGGACCGAGCGCGTGCAGGCTTCCGTTGGCCATCAAGGCAATGCGGTCTGCCACCTGCAGTGCATGCTGCGGTTGGTGTGTGGACAGCAACACGCCGATACCGAGATCGGCGAGGCTCCGCACGGTATCGAGAATGCGTAGCTGGTTGCCGAAATCGAGGCTGGCGGTAGGTTCATCCATGATCAGGATCTGTGCACGTTGCGCGAGTGCGCGCGCTATCAACACCAACTGGCGTTCACCGCCACTGAGGGTGCTGACCACGCGCTGCGCCAATGCGACGATGCCGAGCTGATCCAGGCAGTCAAGGGCAATTGTTTCGTCCGCACGCGTGGGCGTGGCCAACAAACCAAGATGGGCCGCGCGGCCCATGGCAACGACTTCCAGCACCCGCCAGGCAAAGGCGAACGGCGCTGACTGAGGAACGTACGCCAGCTGTCGGGCACGCTGGTTGCGGCTGAGCAGATGCAGTGGCTGCCCCTGCAACGTTATCTCGCCTGAAATGGCGGGGAGCAGGCCAAGCAGCGTGCGGAACAGCGTGGTCTTTCCGCAGCCATTGGGACCCAACAGGCACAGCACTTCGCCGGCATGTAGGTGCAGGTCCGAAGGCTCGCCCAGGGGGTGCTGGCGATGGCCTACCGTCAGCCCGCGTGCCTGCAGGAGAACGTCGCCCATCCTCATGCCCGGCTCTCGCTGCGTGCCAGCACCAACAGGAAACACGGAACACCGACGAACGCAGTGAGAATGCCGAGTGGCAGTTCAATCGGGGCCAAGGTCCGCGCCAGTGTGTCGGCGGCGAGCAGGAAGCTGGCACCCAGCAGCAGGCTGGCCGGCAACAGTCGACGGAAATCGGCGCCTACCAGCAAGCGCGCGATGTGTGGCACCACCAGCCCGACCCAGCCGATGATACCGGCCAGTGACACAGCAGCCGCTGTGCATAGTGTTGCCGCGGCAATCAGCGTCCAGCGTAGCGGTGTGACCGCTACTCCCAATGCGCTGGCTTCCTCATCACCGAGGCTGAGCAGATTGATGCGCCAGCGCAGCAACAGCAGCGGTAACAACCCGACCAGCAGCAGCGGTGCGGTGACGCGCAGATCATCAAGGACAACGGCATTCAATCCGCCGAGCAGCCAGAACGTGATTGAAGGAAGCTGGGTGTAAGGGTCTGCAAGCAGCTTCAATAGCGAAATGCCGGCGCCCAACAGTGCCGACACCGCAACGCCGGCCAGCACCAGCACCAGTATCGGTTCATGCCGACGCACCAGCGCTGCCACCAGACAGACCAGACCGACCGCAGTCAACCCGCCGGCGAAGGCGAAGCCCTGCACCAGCAACAACGGCAGGCCGAGGAACAATGCCAGCGATGCACCAAGCCCGGCACCTGCTGATACACCAAGAATGTCGGGCGAGACCAGAGGATTGCGGAACATCGCCTGATAGGCGGCGCCGGCAGCAGACAGCACCGCGCCAATCAGTACTGCTGCGACAACACGCGGCAGACGGATGTTCCATAGCGCCGCATGCACAGCGGGCGGACTTGGCTCGCCAATGCCAAACAGTTGCCAGCCTATCGCCTGCACCACGCGTGTCGGCGATACAGGGAACTGGCCAACCGAGAATGCCAACAGGATCATTGCCGCCAGCAGTACCCAGCCGCCGGCATGCCACGCCCAGCGCGGCATCGGGCGCACCGTCATTGGCGACCATCCAGGCTGCGCGCGATGTCCGCTGGTAGCGGTTGACCCCAAAGCAGTTGATGCAGCGCGTTGATGCGCGTGCGCAGCGCTGCCGGTGCAAGCGCCAGCGATGCAGCGGGATGCAGCCGCGACAGCAGCCACGGCAAGCCTGGTAGGCGATTGACGCCGGGCGGGCCATCCAGCCAACCGAACGGTAGCGACGGTGCGCAGTGCAAGCGCCCTTCGCGCACCGCACGCAGGCTGCGCCAACGTGCGTCCTGTGCTGCGCTTGCGGCAAATGCGGCGTCCTGGGTAAGGATCACGTCCGGGTCCCAGGCCAGCAGTTGCTCCAGCGAGACACGTGCCAGCCCCCCTTTGCCGGCTGCGGCGGCAACATTGCGGCCGCCACAGAATTCGATGACTTCCGTGTTGATCGAACCGGCCAGGCCACTTTCCAGGCCATCGCTGCCGCGCCCGTAGTAGACAGTCGGACGCGAGGTTGCAGGGCGGGCGGCAAGCACCTCGCGCACCAACGCCAGCTGCGCTTCCGCTGCCTGCGCCAGCGCCTCGCCACGCGCGGCCACACCAAGCAGCTTGCCGACGTGGCGCAGCTGAGCAGGATGATCGGGCAAACGTCCTGCAACCAGCTCGACCGGAATCCCGGTCTGCTGCCACACACGCTCGGCGGAGTCACGGTAGCTTGCGTCGAAGTCGCCCGCATCCAGCACCAGATCCGGTTGCAGCTCGAGCAGGCGTTCCAGGCTGACGGTGCTGCCACGTCCTGCAAGTCGGCCGATCATCGGCAGGCCGCGTAATGAAGCCGGCAGCTGCGTCAGTGCACCTGGCGAGACCCGCATCGGCCAACCCAATAGCCGCTGTGGCGCGAGTGCCGCAATCAGCACCGCCGCGGGTGCCCCCGCGGCAAATATGCGCTGCGGCGTGCCTTTGGGTTCACCCAAGCGCAGTACGCGTTGCGCGGGCATCGCCAACAGCCTGCTCCCCGCGAACAGCAGCGGAGCCAGCGCAAACACCTGCAACAGCGCACGACGTTTCATATCGCCTCCTGATGGTGCAGGCGACAGCCATCCCACCACTGCTGCAATGCCTCGTTGGTGGCGGGAAGTTCAACCGCCATGCCACCGGTGAACTCGCGCCAGGCATCGAGATATGGCAGCTTCACGGCAATCAGCAGCGGAATGCCGGCCAGCATCAGCGCCAACAGTTCATCGGCCATACCACCGCCTTGCGACTCCAGCGTGCCGAAACGATTGGCAATCACCAGTGCTGCGGGTTCCTGCACAGCACGGCGCAGCACCACGCTGGCGTCGGCGATGCCACGGGGATCAAGATTGCATCCGCAAGAGGCGGCGCCCAGCGCCTGGCTGATGGGGTAGCGGGACTGCGGATCGGTTACGTCCATCAGCACCATGCGTTTGCCCGTGGCTGTTGGCGCATGGGGCAGGTGCACCAGCCCGCGGACCCGGTGCCCGGCTGCGAGCTGGCTGGCGGCGACCGCCGCCAGCAGCCCATCGGGTTCGCCGTTGCCATCGTGCACGATGGCGGCGATGCGTGCGGGCTGCGCGCTGCTCATGGTCAGTAGCTCCAGTTGGCATTGGCGAACCAGGTGCGGCCGGGCATCGGGTAACCGTCGGCCAGCTCGTACCACTTGTCACCGATGTTGCGCACGCCCAGGTCGAGCTCGACGTTGCCACGCGGCGACCAGCTTGCTTTCAGTCCGCCGATGCCGAAGCCGGGCAGGGCACGTACCGGGCGGGTGACGTCGGCATAGCTGACCTTGCGGCCTTGTTCGGCCTCCAGCGTGGCCTGCAGTCGCAGCTCAGGCAGCAACTGCCAGGCAACCGCCATGAACAAGCGTTGCCGCGGACTGTCGAGCAAGGCCACATCGCGGTTCTGTAGATTGGTACGGCGCAGCCAGGTGTAGCTGCCCTGCAGGTTCCAGTCCTCGCCAAGGCGTTGCTGCAGGCCAAACTCGACACCAACGTTGCGGGCGCGGCCAATGTTCTGCGCCTGGTTGCAGGTGCGGCCACCGCACTCAGGCGAGGCAACTACAGCAGTCTGGATCAGGTCATCAATGCGGCTGTGGAACGCCGCTGCCTGCAGCTGGCTACCCTGCCACCAGTTGCCGCGCAGGCCCAGTTCGAGATGGGTGGCGTGCTCCGGGGCAAGGTCCGGGTTGGGCAGGGCAGCTCCCATACGCGCCGAATAGCGGTCCTTGATGGTGGGGAAGCGCGTGCGACGGGCAGCGCTGGCATACCACTGCTGCTCCGGCGCCAACTGTTGCACATACTCAAGTACCGCATTGGTGGCGTCGGCGCTGCCGGTAGGCCAGTAATAGACGCGCTTGGCCTCACGACGGTCGTAGCCGATGCCGGCCCGCAGGTGTGCGGTATCGGTCAAGGCAATACGATCTTCAACCGCCACCGAGGTGGTGACATCGCGGAAGTCCTTGGTCGGCGAGTGCGGGTTGCGCTCGCTGTGCTGGTCTTCCTTGTAATGCAACGCAAGCTGCAGCTGTTGGCGCGGCAGGGCATCGGTCGCCAAGGTGACCGAGCCGCCAACTGTCTTGTCGTCGTAGATGCTGGGGAAACTGGCGTTGTCCAAGGCGGTTTGATAACTGCCGTCGGTATAGGCCTCCAGCCCGTTGCCATAGGTGTCGCGATACAGGCGAGTGCGCAGTGTCGTGTGCTGGCCGAGCTGGGTGTTGCCAATGAAGTACAGGCTGTCCTTGTCCCACCACGGCCAGCGCCAGTAGCGAATACCGCTGCGTGCGGTGCCTGTGTATACCGGGTTGCCCTTCTCGCCATCCTGGCGGGCGTAGCCGATGGCATATTCATCGCCCTCACGCGGCGTGTAGCCGAGCTTGAATGACAGCCGCCGGTCTTCCCGGTCAGCATTGCGGCGGTCATCGCCGGTGTCGGTCGGTACGCGTTTGTAATCGACGAAACCGTCTGGAAGCGGGAATTCATCCGCCTTGAGGATCGACCAGCCAAGCTGGTAGTACCAATCACCTTGGCGCCCGCCAAGATTGACCGCAGCCTTGCGCTCGCCGCCATCGGCGACGCCCAGCCGCAGGTCGGCTTCGAACGGGCGCTCCGGGCGCCGGCTGATCAAATTGATGGCACCGCCAAGGATATTGGGCCCGTAGAGCAGTGAAGCGGCGCCGCTGGCGACTTCGATCCGCGCCAGATCGAAGGTGGTGAAACGGCCGAAATCGACATAGCCGTCATAAGGGACGTAGAGCGGAACGCCATCGAGGAATACCGGCACCTGGCGGGGATCGAAGCCACGCAGATACACCATGTCCTCGTTGCGCGAATTGCGCGCCAGACTGACACCGGGCAGCACGCTGACTGCGTCACCAACAGTATTGCGATCCAGCTGCTGGATGCGATCGGCGTCCAAGGCGCGCTCAGCGACGGTGCTCGAGGTGCCGCGCTCGGCATGAACATCGACACTGCCCAAAGTGAAAACCGGCGGAGCGACCGCTGTGTCGGCAGCTGCGGCGAACAGGGGAAGCAGTAGGGCTGACAGCGGCAGAACGAAACGGCAGGTGCGCATTCTCGCAATCCTCGGGTTCGCTATATCCAAGATGATATAACGGTGCGGTGAGGTCAACTTGGTGACCGATGCGGGGATTCTCGGTGGCCAGCGCCGGGGCGTCCTTGATCGATATCAAGCCGGGTGGAGATGGCGTGCGGCTTACACTTGCCGCAGTTATCGCAGGCAGGGACCAGACAAGATGAACGAGACCGATGCCATGCTGGAGCTGCAAGGCAGCTTATGGCTTAACGTTGCCGGGCAAAGCCTGGGCGGTCGTGGCCGCTTCGCCTTGCTGGGGTTCATCGATGCCTGCGGTTCGATCAGCCAGGCCGCCAAGCGCATGGGCATGACCTACAAGAACGCCTGGGATGCAGTGGACGCGATGAACACGGCAGCCGGCGAACCCTTGGTGGCACGCAGCGTAGGCGGCCGCGGCGGCGGCGGCGCCCAGTTGACCGAGCGCGGTCGCCAGCTGGTGGCACGCTTCGAGCAGCTTGAACGCGCACACCGTGCCTTCCTGCAATCCCAGCAGCTTCCCGCCGGATTGGACGAGGACATGGCCTTGATACGGAGAATCGGCATGATCACGAGTGCGCGCAATCAACTCCACGGCAGGATCAGTGCCGTAGCCGCCGGTGCCGTGAACGACGAAGTGCAGGTTGAAGTAGCGCGGGGGCTGACGGTCGTGGCGACCATCACCCACGGCAGCATGGAATCGCTGGGGCTGGAGGTTGGCATGTCAGCCTACGCACTGATCAAGGCATCGTCGGTGCTATTGGCGCAGGGTCAAGGCACGCGGTGTTCGGCACGCAACCAGTTCAACGGCACGGTGGCGCGCATCACCGAAGGCGCAGTCAATGACGAAGTGGTGGTGGATATCGGCCACGGCTGTAGTGTTGTAGCAGTCATCACCCGGGCCGGGACAGCCGCGCTGGAGCTGGAGGAGGGCGGCCCGGCGGTGGTGCTGTTCAATGCATCCAGTGTGATCATTGGCGTATCGATGTGAAGCGGCGAGGCGCTCGCAGTAGGGAGCGGCCTGTTGCGGTGAACATCGATCGCGAATATGCCAACGCTGGCAGTTGTTGACCTGAGCATTCTCCGGCTCCGCAGTGACGAGCGGACCGGTCATACGACTACGCCAAGCTGATGTGCACCGGCACTGACTTGTAGGAAGGCGTGCCACTTGCCGGGTCGGTATAGCTCAGTGGGATAAGGCAGTTGCCCTCGGGGTAATACGTCGCCACGGAGCCACGGGAAATCTGGTAGCTCACTGCAATGACGTTTTCCAGAACCCTGTCGCCTTCGTTGTCCAGCGCCGTTCTTATGCGAATCCGATCGCCCTGTTGGATCCCGCGTTCGCTCATGTCTGCTTCGTTCATGAACACGACATCACGGCGACCGAAGACACCGCGGTAACGATCATCCAGGCTGTAGATCGTGGTGTTGTACTGATCGTGGCTGCGGATGGTGGCCAGCTTCAGCACCGCCTTGTCGACGGGTTTTGGGTCTTCAGCCAGTCCTGAAAAGCGAAGGAACTCTGCTTTGCCCGATGCAGTGCGCCAGATGCGCTCTGTAGGCGGCAGTGGCAGGCGGAAGCCGCCGGGAATCCGGATTCTCGCGTTGTAGTCCGAGAAATCGGGGAACACCGCTTCGATCGCTTCACGTATCAGGTCATAGTCAGCCACCATTTCCATCCACTGCACGCGACTGGACGGCAGTGTTGCGCTGGCGATGCCGGCAACGATTGCCGGCTCCGAACGCAGCTGTTCAGACGCTGGTTTCAGCTTGCCCCGCGATGCATGCACCATCGACATCGAGTCTTCCACGGTGACTGCCTGCGGCCCGGTGGCTTGAATGTCCAGCTCGGTACGACCGAGGCAGGGCAGGATGAAGGTGTTCTTGCAGACCAGCAGATGACTACGATTGAGCTTGGTCGCAACGTGCACCGACATCTCCAGGCTACGCATGCCTGCGAAACAGGCTTCGCCATCAGGGAGCGCGACTGCAAGATTTCCACCAAGGCAGATGAGTACGGTTGAGCGGCCATCAATAATGGCCTGCATGGCAGCAACGGCGTCGTGACCATGCGGACTTGGGGCGCGGAATCCGAATCGCTTTTCAATCCGATCGATCATCTCGGCGCTGGGTTTTTCGGTAATGCCGACACTGCGGTCGCCCTGGACGTTGGAGTGCCCGCGTAGTGGGCAGATGCCTGCACCGGGCTTGCCGAAGTTGCCACGCAGTAGCAGCAGGTTGGCAATCTGCTGGACGTTCCTGGTGCCCGTGCTGTGTTGGGTGATGCCCATGCCATAGGTGACGATGGTTGCGTTGGACTTGGCATAGGCTTGGGCGACCTTGCGCAGATCGTCCTCAGGCACCCCCGATTCCGAAACGATTCCCTCCCAGCTTACAGCGCGCAGGTCTTCGGCCAAGGCGTCGAACCCATTGGTATGTTCGTCTATGAACTGATGGTCAAGAATGCCGGCAGCTCTACCTTGGTCGGCCTCCATCTCCAGCAGGGCCTTCATGATGCCTTTCAGAGCTGCGGCGTCGCCGCCTATGCGCGGCTGCAGGTAGGAAGAGGCGATCTCCGTTGCCCCAAGTGTTGCCATCTCCAGCGCATCCTGCGGATCAGCGAAGCGCTCCAGGGCGCGTTCCCGCAGCGGATTGAGCACGATGATGGGAGCGCCCCGGCGTGCGACTTCGTGCAGCGTTCCCATCATGCGGGGGTGATTGGTTCCTGGATTGTGCCCGATGGAAATGATCAGCTCGCAGGCGTCGAAATCATCCAGCGAGACGGTTCCCTTGCCGATGCCTATGGACGACGGCAGACCAACGCTGGTGGCCTCGTGGCACATATTGGAGCAGTCGGGGAAATTGTTCGTTCCGTATTCACGGGCGAAGATCTGGTAGAGGAATGCCGCCTCGTTGGAGGCGCGCCCGGAGGTATAGAACTCAACCATGTTCGGGTCTGGCTGGTCGCGCAGAACCTGCCCGATCCGGCTGAGTACCTCATCCCATTCCACGGCCTCATAGATGTCCTTCTCCGGGTTGTAGGCCAAGGGATTGGTCAGGCGGCCTTGATCCTCCAACTGGAAATCCGTCATTTTCAGAAGCGAAGAAACGGTATTGGAGGCAAAGAACTCCGGAGTAACCCGCTTCTTGGTAGCCTCCCAGGTCACGGCCTTTGCGCCGTTCTCGCAGAACTGGAAGGTCGAGGTGTGCTGGCGATCGGGCCAAGCACAGCCAGGGCAATCGAAGCCTTCCGGCTTGTTGGTCCGGAACAGCGTGATCGCAGCTTCCGGGGCGGCCATCTGTTCACTGATCGCTTTTGCCGTTGCCCGCAGCGCCCCCCAGCCACCTGCAGGAGCATCGTATTTGCGGATGCCTGGGATGTCCTTCTCGGTCATGTTGATGCCTCACTCTCGTAGGGGTACATCAATGAAGGGTAGGCGCAGTCTGAATCCGGGGCGCGGCAAGGAGGATCCGTCTCCGTTGGCAGCGATGTGGCTATGAAACGTTTGCTTTTCCACAGAACGCAGTCGAGGTGAAGTGGTCATCAGGCGGACCTCACAAACGGTGCCACCTGAATTTCATCCCGGGCAACGCGGTGGTTCCAGATTGAGCTACAACACTGGGCGTTCGGATGTTGGTTTCATGTGATTTCCAAACGGGGTTTTCTGCCATTGTTCTACCCGCTGCTTCTCGGGCTTCACCATCCCCTATTCAAATCCAAGCAATCGCTCTGGATGCGTGTACACGTTGAATCGATCAGGCCGGGCGAAGCCGATCAGGCAGATACCGGCTGCGTTGGCCAGGTCGATGGCAAGCGCCGTCGGTGCGGAAACGGCAGCAACAACGGCCATGCCAGCGTGCGCCGCCTTGCTCACCATTTCATAGCTGGCGCGGCTCGATAGGAGGACCAGACCTGCTTCGGTCGATATGGACGCACGACGCAGGCCGCCGACCAGCTTGTCCAGCGCGTTGTGACGTCCTACATCCTCTCGAACGTGGGTGATTCGACCGTCCGGTTCCACCCACGCAGCGGCGTGGATGGAACCGGTAGCTAGGTTCATCGGCTGCATCTTGGGAAGGGATGACAGCGCCAATCGCAATGAAGCCACAGGAAATGTCGAGTGTCTCTCAATCGCTGGTGTCACGCGCATGACGTCCTCCAGCAGTCGTGCACCACACAAACCACACCCGCTGCGCCCGGGTAGCGCCCGGCTCGAGCTGGCGGACAGGGAAGCCGCAGTTGCCGTGCTGGTCACCCGAATGTGAATCTCGACACCTTCGATGCATGGGCTTACTTCGACACCGATCAACTCAGAGGTATCCGCAACGAGGCCCTCAGTCAGAGAGAAGCCCAGTGCCAGATCTTCCAAGTCTGAGGGTGTCGCCATCAGTACGGAAAAGGGTACATCGTTGTAGCGCATCGCAACCGGGACTTCCTCGGCGATGCTGTCGACCAACTGACTCCGCTCAGCCTTGGACCAGCGGATCGTTCGCCGGGCGGCGACCCCAGGCAGCGCTTCATCAATAGAAGTTGGATCGACTCTGGGCATGCGGGCGGTGACCTGGCGGCTTGGCTGAGCGATGTGGAGTTCTGGAGCACGCTTCTTGGGTCGAAGAATAGCTCAACCATGTGATGGTAAAATCAGGGCGCTGCCGAAAAACGATAATCCTGTTCGGCCCGGCCCGGCCCGGCCCGAATCGGCCTTGTTGCCTGCGAGGCACTGGCCAAGGAAATCTTGGAGTGGCTGGCAGCCTGGAGTTCCAGCTTGGGCGATGGTCGCAGTGATCCCAGCCGACAGTTCACCCAGGCGCACCCGCTTCACAGCTCGTCATCAATGCAGCGTTGGGGAGAACACAGATCATCATGCTGACTGGAACAAGCTTCACAATCGCTGTTTGTCTTATTGCTTGTGCCGGGCTGGTCTTCAGCGAGTACCGCGGCTGGAAGATGGGCAAGGCCATACTGAAAATGGTCGCCAGTACGGCATTCCTGGCTTTGGCGCTTCAACTCAACGCGACAGCGTCAGCCTATGGGCAATTGATCCTGATGGCACTTGGACTCAGTTGGGTGGGGGACGCACTCCTTTTGTCTCAGAAGAGCCGCCTGTTCCTGCTTGGTCTGGCCAGCTTCCTGCTTGCTCATTTGATTTTTGCCGTCGCTTTTTCGTCCCTGCCTACCAATGCTACGGCGTTGGTCGCGGGGCTCGTTCTCATGAGCTGTCTCGGGATTGCGGTTCTCGCATGGCTTTGGAGCCATTTGAAGGCTATCTATCGCGTCGCCGTTACGGCATACGTGACGGCCATTGTTGCGATGTGCGCCTTCGCGATTTCCGCAAGCGCAGCTTCCGGAATGTGGATGCTTGCGCTTGGTGCGCTGATGTTTGCGATATCGGACGTCGCCGTTGCTCGCAATCGTTTCGTGGCACCGGGAGCCGGCAATAAACTCTGGGGCTTGCCGCTCTACTACGGGGCACAGATCATCCTCGCCTTGTCGGTTGGCTGGATGCATGCAGGTGCCAGCTGACAGTCCCTTCAGTTCCCATCCACTACTCGAGGCGGCAGATCTGTCTTGTCCCGGGTGCTTGGCCTCGGATTGGAAAGGTCGGGTTTTAGCGTTGTGATTGACAACTGAATCCCCCTACAAGACAAGGCAGGAGGAAAAAATGCTCTCATTCAAACGAGTTGCAACAAGTGTTTTTCACCCGAGACGGACAGCTTTTCCATTGGCGTTGGTGGTCACGTTGACGCTTGTCGGGTGCGACAGAGCAAGCGTGAAATGGTCCGAAGAAGTGCGGCTCGCTGATGGTCAGGTCATCGTTGCTGCACGGACTGCGCAAGGTAAGACGTACTCGGAGCTTGGTGGGACGGGTGGCTGGAGAGATCCGGTCGAAATGTCGATCTCGATCAGCAAAGCCCCAGATGGTTTCACGTTTCCACCCGAATGGCGTGATAACTACGTGCCGGTTCTTCTCGATCACAACACAGAAACTAAAACATGGTCGATCGTGGCGACGTTCTACTACTGCGAGACTTGGTATGCGCTGGATAGGCCGATACCACCCTATATCGAATACCAGTCGGTAGACGGCACCGCTTGGCGGCGCGTACCAATTGAAGAGAGGCTTATTGGCCGGGAGACGAATCTGCTGACAGGTCCCAGCACGAAGGGTGAGCCGAGTCTTGTGACGATAGGATTGAAAGAGCAGAGCCAGCGCAGTGCAGGGCGAAAGTACAGACACATCCTGCGAACGTGGGGGTTTGAAGAAGGCAATAATTGCGCGCCCCAACAAGCCAAGGAATCGAATGTGGTGCCCTGAGCTGCATTGCATGGCGTACGCAGATGGCCGGGATACGCCGGCTGATCGCGGCATGGATACCAGTTCTTTGCTGCAAGGCACCCGTCGACAAGCGACAATCCAATGGAACGCCCAACCCTGAGCAAGCTCGCATGGGACTTCTGACCTTCAGCCTGAACATCACCCTCGACGGTTGCGTCGACCACCAGGAGGGCATCGCCGACGGCGAAACCCACGCTTTCTTCAGTCGCCTGATGGACGATGCTGGGGCGATGCTTTGGGGGCGCGTGACCTACGAGATGATGGAGGCCTATTGGCCGGCGGTCGCTCGCGGAGACCAAAAGGCCACATCAGCGATGCGTGACTGGGCGATCAAGCTGGAGACCAAGCCGAAGTACGTGGTGTCGTCCACGCGAACGGACTTCCCGTGGACCGATAGCCACCACATCGTCGGCGACTTGCGCACGAACGTGCAGAGACTCAAGGATGCGACCCCGGCCGGCGTGCTTCTCGGTAGCGGCATGCTCGCTACCGAGCTGGACCGACTCGATCTGATCGACGAGTACAAGTTCCTCGTCCACCCTAGGATCGCCGGGCATGGACCAACTCTGTACCAGCGCGGCTTGAACAATACGCGACGGCTGGAGTTGGTCTCATCGACGCCGCTGCACAACGGCGTAGTTGTCATGCACTACCGGCGTGCGTGCGGTTCATAACCAGCTGCAGCGGAAGATAGCGTTTCTACGGTCCAATCGACATTTCGACTAGACCTCGACACCTGCCTCTGACGGCTATCGAATTCATAACCCGGGCGCGCTGCATGCTCACCCGGGCCACAAAAATCAGGCCAACAGTTCGCGACGAACGATCTCGGCACCTGCACTGAGTGCATGCAACTTGCCTCTGGCCACATGACGGGGCAGCGGTGCCATGCCGCAGTTGGTGGACGGATAGAGCTTGTCTGCATCTACGAACTGCAGTGCCTTGCGCAGGGTATTGGCTACATCCTCGGCGGTCTCGATGACGTCGCTGGCCACATCGATGGCACCTACCATCACCTTCTTGCCACGTACCAATTCGATAAGATCAATGGGCACATGCGAGTTCTGGCATTCCAGCGAGATGATGTCGATGTTGGACTGCTGCAGTTTCGGGAAGGACTCTTCGTACTGGCGCCACTCCGAGCCCAGGGTCTTCTTCCAGTCGGTATTGGCCTTGATGCCGTAGCCATAGCAGATGTGCACGGCAGTCTCGCATTTGAGCCCCTCAATCGCCCGCTCAAGGGCGGCAACACCCCAATCATTCACTTCATCGAAGAAGACATTGAAGGCGGGTTCGTCGAACTGGATGATGTCGACGCCGGCTGCCTCCAGTTCCTTGGCTTCCTGATTGAGGATCCTGGCGAACTCCCAGGCAAGCTTCTCGCGACTCTTGTAGTGATCATCGTAGAGCGTATCGATCATCGTCATCGGGCCGGGCAAGGCCCATTTGATCGGCTGCTTGGTCTGCTGGCGCAGGAACTTGGCGTCCTCGACGAAGACCGGCTTCTGCCGACTGACGGCGCCGACGACGGTTGGCACACTGGCATCGTAGCGGTTGCGGATTCTCACTGTCTCGCGCTTCTCGAAATCAACGCCGTCGAGGTGCTCGAGGAAGGTGGTGACGAAGTGCTGGCGGGTCTGCTCACCATCACTGACGATGTCGATACCTGCCTGTAACTGTTCGTGCAGGGAAAGACGCAGCGCATCCTGCTTGCCTTCAAGCAGTTCCTCGTCCTGAAGCTTCCACGGTGACCAGAGTTTCTCGGGTTGAGCAAGCCAAACGGGTTTTGGCAGACTGCCAGCGGTTGAGGTGGGCAACAATTTCTTCATGGCGGTTTGTTTCGTGTTCCTTGGAGTGATCAGAGCGCGCAGGCGGCGGCCCACTGTTCCAGTGTTTGCCGGTGAGGCTTGATGAAGTTCTCTTCGGTGAAGCGCCCCTGTTTGATTGCCAACTGACTGCGTTCCTCACGGTCATAGACAATCTTTGTCAGGGAGTAGTCCTGGTGCTTCAGGCTGGGCTGATAGACACTTCCCGCCGCAGAGTTGGCGTTGTAGATCTCGGGCCGATAGATCTTCTGGAAGGTCTCCATCGTACTGATGGTGCCGATCAATTCCAGGTCTGTGTAGTCGCCCAGCAGGTCGCCGAAGAAGTAGAACGCCAACGGCGCAACACTGTCCGGAGGCATGAAGAAGCGGACCTGCATTCCCATCTTCGCGAAGTACTGATCGGTTGAGGACAGCTCGTTCTGCAGGTATTCCACGCCCAGTGCGGGGTGCTGGTTTGCAGTGCGGTGGTAGATCTTGCTGCTCGACGCACTGATGCAGATCACCGGCGACTTGGTGAAATTCTCTTTGTAGACGGGCGAGTTCACGAAGTGCTTGAACAGCTTCCCGTGCAGGTCGCCAAAGTCATCCGGTGCGGCAAAAGCGGTCCGGTTGCTGTTGTAGTCCGGCAACAACACGCTGAAATCGTAGTCACGCACATAGGAAGAGAAGTTGTTCCCTACGATTCCTTCAATGCGCGCCTTGGTCTGGCGGTCAACGATGGTTGTCTTCAGTATCTCGATCAGCGGGAATGCATCTGTCTGGCCTACACCGGATACATCCATCTCGGCTGAGATGATTTCCAGCTCGACGGCGTAGCGGTCGCCCATCGGATTGTCCCAATCGGCAAGGCTGTTGAATCGGTTGTCGATCATCTTCAGCGTATTGCGCAGGTTTTCCTGGCGGCTGCTGCCCCTGGCCAGATTGGCGAAGTTGGTTGTCAGCCGCGTACTGTCCAATGGCTGGTAGTTTTCATCGAAGCAAATTCGCTTGATGCTGAATTCAAAGTTGTCTTTCATGGCAGTGCGCTACCGTAGGTTCTGCGGATAGGGGCCAGCACAGCGTCATGCTGATTCGGCGGGGGAGTTCGCTTTCAGGCAGCGACGATGGTTCTGGGCGGGTTTGTTGCCGCGCGGCGGGTCAGCTCAAGCACCGGCAACGCCCGTTCGACTGCGAGCTTGGCGCGTTGGATCAGATCGTCGTTCTCCAGTACCTGACCGGCGAAGTCCCTGTCGGTGGCGTAAACGCCCAGAGGCAGTGTGCGTGCCTGGAAGAAGCTGAAAAGTGGCCGCAACTGGTGGTCGATCATCAGCGCATGGCGCTCACTGCCGCCGGTTGCGGCCAATAGAACAGGCGTGTCGATCAGCGCATCCTGGTCAACAAAATCGAAGAAATGTTTGAACAGCCCCGTGTACGAGCCGCGGTAGACCGGCGTGGCCACCACCAGAACATCAGCCTGCTCGACTGCCGACAGACCGAGCTCCACCGTATCGGGCAGCTGACTGCGCCTGACTGTACCGGCAAGGTGCGGGGCGAGTTGGCCCAGCTCGACGAGCTGGGTTTCGCAGTGGACCTCGGCAGCAATCAGGTTCGACAGATGCTCGACCAGAGCTGCGGCCTTGGAGGGGCGCTGCAGGCCGCCGGAAACCGCGACGACGCGAAGTGGGGGAGGGTGTGTCATTTCTGCCTTCATGGGGGGCTGGATCGTCGCCAGCTGAATGGAGCGGCTGGTGAGGTTCGATCCTAGTTGCGGTTTTCCATGAGGTAAAATGGTTTAATTTCACCATTCCATGAAGAAAATTCATTCATATGCTTGAGCGCATCCATCTGAGCATCGTCCAGCAGGTCGAAAAGCAGGGCTCGTTGACGGCCGCAGCGGGCGTGTTGAACCTGACCCAGTCAGCCCTGAGCCACAGCATCCGCAAGCTCGAACAGCAGCTGGGCACCGACATCTGGTTGCGCGAAGGTCGAAGCCTGCGGCTTACCCAATCCGGGCAGTACCTGTTGGCGGTGGCCAACCGGGTGTTGCCGCAACTGGACCTGGCCGAGGAACGCCTGGGCCAGTTCGCGCAGGGCGAGCGCGGCGAGCTGCGCATCGGCATGGAATGCCATCCCTGCTACCAATGGCTGCTCAAGGTGGTGTCGCCTTATCTGGCTGCATGGCCGGACGTGGACGTGGATGTCCGGCAGAAGTTCCAGTTCGGCGGAATCGGGGCGCTGTTTGGCTACGAGATCGACTTGCTGGTCACGCCTGATCCTTTGTTCAAGCCGGGCCTGAAGTTCGAGCCCGTGTTCGACTACGAGCAGGTGCTGGTGGTAGCCAAGGACCATCCACTGGCTTCCGTTGCGTACGTGAAGCCGCAGCAGCTGACCCGCGAGGTGCTGATCAGTTATCCGGTGGATATCGAGCGCCTGGATATCTACAGCCAGTTCCTGTTGCCTGCGGGCATCACCCCCAGACGGCACAAAGCCATCGAAACCACCGACATCATGGTGCAGATGGTGGCCAGTGGTCGCGGCGTGGCCGCATTGCCACGCTGGTTGGTGGAAGAGTATGCAACCAGGATGGACGTGGTGCCGGTACGGCTGGGTGCACGCGGCATCGCCAAGCAGATCTTCCTCGGCGCGCGTGAAACGGACACCAGCATCGATTACGTGCGGGCTTTCATCGAACTGGCTCGGCACTCAACCGCTGTGGCTGCTTCGACTACTGGGCAGGGGCCTGCAGATAAGCCGCTTCGTTGAATCCCGATTACCCCTATCCGATCTTCCGCCCCTTGCCTCATACGTTCAATCAGAGAGAGTGAGGCAGGGCGCTCACTTGAAATGCATCCCAGTAAGACCCTTGAATCATCGCGATATGTCAATGTCCAAGCAAATCATCATCGCTGACTATTCGTTGGAAGTGAGTGGCAAAGCCATTCCAGCGCTGACTGCAGCAGCTGCCCGGATAGCTCCCGGCTCAACCGTTTTCATTCCCTACCTAGCGAGTGAAGACAATGGCGCACGCCTGGTTGCTGCGGCGGCAACTCGTGGATTGGGCTTTGAACCCATGTTGCATATCCCGGCGCGGCGAATTGCCTCACTCGGCGAGCTGGAGTCCTTAATCACTCGTGCCGTATATGAAGCAGGCGTCGAGCGTTGCTTCGTGATTGCCGGGGATTCGCCCAGCCCCAAGGGGCCATTTTCGGATAGTGCGTCATTGATTGAAACGGGCGTGCTCGAACGTTCAGGCATCAAACTCGTTGGCGTGGCGGGGCATCCTGAAGGCCACCCGACAATGAAAGAAAGCGAGCGCTGGGAGATGCTTGAACGCAAGTGCCGCAGCATCGAAAGCCGAGGCATGGCGCCGATGATCGTCACCCAGTTCGGGTTTGATGCCGATATCGTATTGACGTGGCTTTCGACACTGCGCGAGCGCGGCATCGAGTACCCGGTGCGTGTGGGCGTGCCCGGTCCAGCAGGCGTTGCGGTACTAGCGCGCTACGCGGCGATGTGTGGTGTCAATGCGAGCGCATCGATCTGGTCCAAGTACGGCATCTCAATCGGCAAGCTGATTGGCACAGCGGGGCCGGATCGTTTTGTCGATCGCCTGGTCAGCGGCCTGACGGAAGCACATGGAGCGGTGGGCCTGCATATCTTCCCATTCGGCGGCATAGCACAGTCCGTGGAATGGGTGGAGCAATACCGCGCTCGTATCTAGTTCGGGTGCACGCGACCAGACTGCCGCCGGATAAAGACTGCTGCGATCAAACAGCCGGAGAACCCGGCTATGATCCATTCAAAGTGCAGCCAGTGAAGGCGAGGGAGGGCAGGTGCAGGAGCTTGTACTCAAGTTGGCAGGAAGCTTTGGACACAGGACGGCTGGCGAAATTATTGTCGTCTTGGCCTTGCTGCTATTTTTGGCTTTTAAAGGTCTTTACTCGCTCAATGGTGACCGAGCCAAAGCACGGCAAGAGTTCCTGCAGCTTTGGGACTTCGAACGCGCAAAGCGCGATCCACTCTGGTGTGAGGTATTGATTCGTCACTACTGCCGCGAGTTCCTGCCGGCGCGGATTGTCATCAACTTAGCTTCGAACTCCCAGGCCGCGGATACCCTGTGGGCCCTGAGCTTCTCAGCGGGATTCTTTCAGCTTGACGATGGGTTTGTTCGATGGAGGAACAGGCGCCACGAAAAGGCGCTATCCGCGATGTTCAACATCATGGCGGCATTTGGGATGTATTTCCTATTGGCACCAGCCGCGATGCTGATACTTTGGTTGAGCTATCGAGGCTTTGGTACGCTCTCAGGTGCTGTGCTGGTGGTAATGGTATTGCTTGGATTGCTGCTTGGAGGTACCGCCATCAAGTCCTTGGACTATGGTTTCGAGCTCGCAAGCGCGCGCAAGAATTTCTTCAAGATCCAGAGCATGCAACCTTCATTGGTTCCAGAACCAGTCGAGGAACTGAAGGCTGTAGTCGGAAACAAGCTAGCCAAGATGCGAGGGAAGCGTAGGGCGACGCAGCGGTCAGTACCGAAGGCGACGAAAACACGGTAGGCCTGTATAGCTACCAATCTGCGCAGCGGCACGAAGCTCTTGGCCTGCTTGGAGTCTTTCGCAAAAGATGTGGTTTCTTTTGTTCATGTGGCATCTTCCTGATGAACTCGCGGCAAAGGCCGATGCGTTTGACTCCATCGAGCGTTTGCACAACCGTCGGATGCGGCGGAGGATCGCTAGACGCGACTTGAGTTTCTCGACCCTGTCACAACCGTCCGTGATTTCAAGGTAAAACCCCTGGCGCCACTATCGGGAAAAAAATGGCTGCTCCAAGCCTCACAACACTGCTGCTGGGCAGAAACCGGCAGTCACACACCTCGAAGAAGGAAGAGAACGCCATGTGGAAACCCTGCATGTACGTCCTGGCCTGCGGCCTGATGGTCTGGGCCTGCGACATGGCTGTCGCTTCGCCCGCCCCCGAGTTGCCGCTGCCCAACGAGGCCGAATATACCGCGGCGGTCAACGCCTGGCTGGAGCAACAGAATGCGGAGAGAGCCGCCGATCAGCTGAGGTGGCAACGGACAGTGGCAGGTGTCTCGTCAGCTTTGGTTCTGGGCTTTTTGGCCTTGGTCTGGCACACCTGGCGCCTGCGTAAACCCCTGGCCTTCCGCATCAGCCGCTTGCTGCTGTGGACACCCAGCTTTTTGTTGGCAGGCGCATGGTTCCTTTCGCCCCTCCTGTTGGCCGCGACAGCTCTGGCGCCGGTGATATTGAGCATATGGTGGAAGCGGGTTCTGTCGTGGTGGGAACTAGGCGTGGGTACGGTTCTATGTCTAGCGATGCTGGCCGGGGTATGGGCGGTGTTCAGCGTGCTGGGAGGTTTGGGGGCCGGGTTATGAAGTCGTATCGGGGTGTCGTCGCAGATTGGCTGTCAGCATGCGAAGCCGCTGGAGGCGTAAAAGCGTAGTGCTTGCAATGTGGTTTGCGGGTTGAATGAGTCGATCATCCCGGCACCTTTGCTCAAGTTGTGCTTTCGAGGGGTTGCAGAGGTTGCGACAGCGCGGGTTAGAGAAGGCTATCGGGGGTAGGGAAGGGCCCGTTCTGTCTCGGTGCCTTTTTCCAGGCCTCTACAGGTGCAGGCGCATGTCATCAGGCGGAGCGGGCATGGCCCCGCTCCCGGAGGGCTTGCTTAGGTTCTGCAGGGGGCAAAGGCATCGAAGGCAGGCTGGTAGACCTGGCTCTGGACGTCGAAAAGCCCCAGCATCGAGTGGTAGACGTTGTCATGGCTGTATGCGTTGCGCCAAGCGTTCCCACGCACGCAAGCATGGTCCAGAGCTGCGTTCTGCAGGAACTGCGGCGAGAACCACATGATCATCGGTACATGGGTTTGCTCGCGGGGTGCGATCGCATATGGCGTGCCATGCAGGTACATGCCTCGCTCGCCCAATGACTCCCCGTGGTCGGACACGTAGACCAGCGCCACGTCACGCTCACCGGAATAGTGCTGCAGCAGCGCCAGGGTCCGACCGAGCATCTCGTCCGTCTGCAGCAACGTATTGTCGTAGGTGTTCACAAGCTCTTCCTTGCTGCACCTGTGAATCTGGTTGCTGTCGCAGGTCGGGGTGAAGACCCGATTGTGCTGCGGATAGCGTTCGAAGTAGGTCGGCCCGTGGCTACCGAGCTGATGCAGCACCACCAGAGCGTCTCCTTGCATGGCGTCGATCTGTGTCCGGAGGCCATGGAGCAGCACGCTGTCATGGCAGGTTCCATCCTTGTTCGGGCAATCGTCGGCAATCTTCATGCGCGGCATGTCCTCGATGACGATGCGCTCACATACACCCTTGCAACCACCGTTGTTGTTGTTGCGCCACAGGATCTGGATGCCTGTGCGTTGCAGGATGTCGAGCAGGTTCTCCTCGGACATGGCACGTGCGGCATCGTAGTCCGCACGGCCCATGCGCGAGAACATGCAGGGAACGGAGATGGCCGTGGCTGTCCCGCAAGACGAGACATTCCTGAAACTGATGATGTCCGGGTACCGGGACAACGAGGGATTGGTCGGGCGTGCATAGCCATTGAGCTGGAAGTTTTTTGCCCGCGCGGTCTCGCCGACCACGAAAACGACCAGCTTTGGCCGGGCGGCGGGCGAACGCGGGGGACGAACGGCATCTTCGCCTACGCGTTGCAGCGGCTGCCGCTTTGCATCGTGGTGGCTGGTCAGGTAGCCATGCGCATGGCGCACAACATTCAACGGAAGGACCAGATCCCGGATATGGCGATTGTTGCGGAACAGGGACGCATAGTCCTTGTAGAATCCAAGCGAAATGGTGGCAAGCACGATCACGGAAAGGACGATGTTCCCGGTCCACCAAAGTGCGGTCCGCGCCACGCTGGCGCTCCTGGCCCTGCACAGGCCGATCATTGTCGCGGGTAATATGCCCAGCCCGATGATTGTCAGCAGCAACGAAATCGAAAAGTAGGATGCCAGTTCTGCCTGGTTCGTCTCGAAGAAGTTCTGAACCATGCTGCGGTCGATCAGTACGTTATAGTGCAGCATGAAGTAGCTGCAGCTGGCACTGATGATGATCAACAGCGCCAGCAACGGCTTGCGCAGGTAGGGAAGGATCAGTATCGGCGCCAACAGAAGGTTGAAGGCGAAGAAAAGAAAGACCGGAACGCTCAGGAAGAAGAAAAAGCTATGCGGGTCATGGATCTCAATCGTGACCGCGAGCGTTTTCCAAAGGGCAGGGTTGCCGATACTGGCGAAGAAGAGTGCGGCTATCCAGCCAAGTTGGACGGGATGTAAGCGCAGGGATGTCAGACGATGAAGCACGCACGGTTCCAATGAATAGAAAGTCCGCGCAGTCTCAGAAAGTCGTTGTCAGGAAGTTGTCAGCCGATACCGCCGTGACGCGTTTGCTTGTCATCGAGGACAATCCGGAGCTGGTGGCAAATCTGTACGCCTTCTTCGAGCCCCTTGGGTACGTGCTGGACGATGCGCGCGATGGCGCGACTGGCTTGAGAATGGCAACGCAGAATGACTATGACGCCATCCTGCTGGACCTCATGCTGCCGCGGTTGGACGGCATGGCGTTGTGCCGCAGGCTACGCCAGGAATTCCAGGACCCCGTACCAGTCCTGATGCTCACAGCCAGGGACCCGGTGGACGACCGGATACAGGGGCTGGAGATGGGCGCTGACGACTATCTGATCAAACCGTTCTCGCTCAAGGAGCTTGATGCACGCATCAAGGCCTTGGTACGACGTGCACAGGGCAAGCAGGTGCAGGGTTCTTTGACCTGGGCTGACTTGCAGGTCGACAGCCGGGTGCCCATGGCGATGCGGGAGGGGCGCGTCGTCACCCTGACGCCGAGCATGCACAAGCTGTTGCTGTGCCTGATACGGGCAGCACCGGCTGTCGTCAGGAAGCAGGAGATGGAGTACCTGCTCTGGGGTGATGATCCGCCCGACAGCGGTGCGCTGCGCACACATATCCATGAACTTCGCCAGTGCATCGACAAGTCATTCTCGAGCGCGCTTATTGAAACCGTGCACGGGGTCGGTTGGCGTCTGCAGGCCCCAGCGGACGTGGCACAGTAAAGATGGGCGGGCTGAAGATGATCATGGGCTCCTTTGTCCGCAGGATTACGCTCAAAACGCGCATCACCATCACATTCGTGCTTCTGATGGTGGGGGTGATGGGGGTGGTGATCGCTGCCGAGCAGTTGGACTACGACGATCTGCGGGCGTACGTGATTTCCAAAGGGTTGCAAGAGCAGGCGCAACAGTTGGAGAAGGGCCTGGCCAAGGGGAGTCAGCCGAGCTTGCGCGAAGGCAGTCGGTTGTATGACTCTACGTCGGTCCCGGTTGGGTTACGTCGTTTTGGGCCGGGCTACCACAGCGTCGAGGAAGCCGATGCCTGGCATATGCTCGTGTTCGATCTGGACGGCGAGCGCTACTACCTGCTGCAGGATGCGCAGATGTATGCGTACCTGGAGCACGTGATCGATGGGTATGCAGCAGTTGTCATACTTTTCTGCATCTTCTGCGGGTTCTGGATTGGCCGCGTAACTGCCGCGCGCGTAATCTCCCCGATCACCCGGCTGGCAGAGGCGGTTCAGAGCAAGCAAATGCCATTTCCGTTCCAGGACGCACGCGACGAGATCGGGGTACTGGCCCGTGCCTTCGCACAGCACAGCGACGAAGCCGAGCATTTCCTCCAGCGTGAGCGGTGCTTTGTCGGTGATGCGAGCCATGAACTCCGCACGCCCTTGGCGATCATTGCCGGTGCCGCGGAGACGATCGAGCAACAGCTCCCCGCGCATAGCCATCTGGTCGCGAGTAGCCAGCGGATCCTGCGTACCACGCAGGAGATGCAGCGTCAGCTGACCTGCCTGCTGCTGCTCTCGCGCGATCCGCAGAGCCTTGCCCGCACGGAGGTCTCGCTGTTGTCGTTGATAGAGGAGTGCATGGCGCGTTGTGAGCCTTGGCTGGGGGACAAACCGGTAGGACTGGCGTTCGAAGTGGTCATGGAAACCAGGCTGCATACCAACGCCGAGCTTGCCCGCAGCGTCATCTGGAACCTGATGCGCAACGCCTGCCAGTACACGGATCAAGGCGAGGTGCGCATTGTCCTGGATAGGACGCGCCTCACCATTTCCGACACCGGACCCGGCCTCCCCCCAAGCATCGATCCGCGTCAGTTTCAGCGCTTCGTTCCGGGCACGCCCCAAAGTGGGGAAGGCCTTGGCTTATCGATCGTGCAGCGCATCGTCGAGCACCTGGGCTGGCAGATGACGGTGGAAAGCTCGGATACAGGCTGTTGCTTCACGCTCGATATGTGCGGCTCGACCTAAGCGGCGAAGGTATTGTGCCGGAGGTATTCAGTTCGGCTTCCGTGCAACTCAAAGGAGAGCCATCCAGGGAAACTGACCCGATAGCGACAGCTCCTGTAGTCGACGCTCCCCAGCCGGTTCATGGCGGCCACTCGGAACGAACGCAAATTCGCGCCCCGGAGGGCCCTTGGACATCCCTGCACTTGGGTTGAAGGTCTGACAGAGTCCTGACACTGAGCGCCGCACACTGTGCCCTCGTCAGTGGAAAGGAGAAGGTCCTGTGGAGTCCTCGGGGTCTGCGAAAGAAGGCAAGTTCGATCATGGGAGATCGGGAGTCAGGCGAATCATTTACACAGCTCTCTACTCGCGGGATGGGTTTGTCGCTGCCTTCAGGAGTGAGGCGGCTTTCCGCCAGCTTCTAGTCCTGCATGGAGCATTGGTTCTCGTTGCATGCGTACTGGACGTCAATGCCACCGAGCGGGCGATCCTGCTGGCGGTGTGCCTTATCAGCTTGCTGGTGGAGCTCCTGAACTCAGCCATAGAAGCTGTCGTCGACCGCATTTCGCTGGAGATTCATCCACTCTCAAAACGTGCAAAAGATATGGGTAGCGCAGCGCAGGCGATTGCCTTGCTTATGGTTTCTGGGGTTTGGGTTGTGGTTCTGTTTGATTGATGGGCATTGAACGGTGAGCGCCATCCAGAACATTCGTTGGCGTTTTCTGATGCGCGTGGAAAAACCACATCAAGTCCTGCGTTTGGTGAGCAGCGGGTTGTTGCATTTCATGGCAGGGGATTGATTGGGCTTGCGCGAATGCCGGCACGGCCGATAAAGTTTCATATGAAGTGGTTGCGTTCCGCTCCAACTATGGAACTGGCCCCCGGGCGATCGCAGATCAAGCCAAGTACGAAGGTGCTTTGCAGACGACATACTCCGTAAACTTTGATGCGGCCGCGACCGCCAACGCAGGCCAAACACTCCACGCTTGTGTCGTGATTCATCGTGGGAGACCTGTGGTGAGTTCCACCTCGCCACGCCCAGAAGAGTACTGATATGCGAAGATTTTGCTGCTGCGCAATCATTATTGGAATGGCGACCAGTTGCCGGACAACACCCGAAGTTCCCTTGGGAGTTTCGGGTGAGGGCGTGAACTACATAGAAATATCGCGCATCATGGGAATCGTTCATGTCAAAACCCATATGTATCTCCCTGGGCGCGAAGGACACAGTGCGCAAGGATCGAAGTACAGGTGCTTGGATCATCATGGCAAAGACATCACTCTGATTGCCCATGCTCCTTTGCGAATACCCATTCAATCCTATTGCGGGGCGGTGGCCGATGCCCTGTCATATGTCTCGTTGATGTACCCGGATAGGCCTGCTTCAATCGAGTTGCACCTCGTCCCGCATGGAATTGGACTCCGTTCCACCCGAAGTTCGTGGCGCATATCAACGCCGAGGCTCAGTCTTGTGGCGCCGGAGTTCATGGAAGAACACAGAACACTGGCGAACATCATTGATCTTGTCGCGCACGAGACGTTTCACCTCGCGGGCGCGTTGTCAGGCGACAAACTTGCAGAATCTGAGTCCGCCGCCTATATGACGGGGCTGTGTGCGCAGCTTGCCACGTTGGGAAGTATCAGTGCTGCGAATCTTCCTGGTACACAGTTGCTGGCCAAAGATGAAGCGATAGCTGAATCGTCACCTGCCGCCAGGGAAATTCGCGACATTGTTGCCCCCATGATGGATGGTGATCGAATCGAGTTGAAATCCAGCGAAGGTGGCCGCCTTATGGAGATCTGCCAATCAAAAGTGACGAAGCATCGTGAATGACGGCATTCCCACACTTCCGTTCGGGTTCGAATCTCGACTTTTGCATCATCGAAATCACGGCGCTGTAGAAAAGCCGGCGAAAGCTAGCTCTTCCGTATATGTGTTGCTGGCTGCTTCTACTAGGCTTGGCGATTTCATTGGAGGCGAACAATGTCCGAGCGAGCCATGCATAGCCATGCGCGGTTGTAGCGTTCGATGTAGGCGTTCTGTTATGACTTGGGGGCTGGGCGTGTTTGATCCGGATAGGTCATCCTGCTATTCACCGTGCTACGGCTGCTGGATTGCGTGCTGGCGCCTAGCAAGGATAGGGTGCCAACCGAACACAAGAAGAACCGATGCCGACGTCAACTTGAGATGTTCCCAGGGCTGAGTGCACGAGGGAGGACCGCATTTGAATATTGAAGAAAAATTCGTGCTCATTCTTCTAAATGTGAAATATGCCACCGGCTCCATGCGCCGGTGCGTGTGGCATGTGACTATTGCCACCGCTTCACTTCTATCCGTGTCGTCGATGGTGGCATGTAGCGGCAAGGTGGAGAAGCGATGGAAAGAGGAGGCGCGGCTTCATGACGATCGAGTTGTAATGATAGACAGATACTCGGAATCTGCCAGGAGCGGTTTCCCTAACTCGAAAATAGGGAATGTTCTATATCAGGAGATTCACTATGCGCCGGCGGGGTTTTCATGGTCTACGCCTGCGACGGAGCAGCCGCTATCCTTCGACTTGATAGATGGTGACGTTTACTTCGTCACCATACCCGTTCAGGGGCTCGCTCGGTTTTGCTCGAACAAGCCCAAGGGAACATATCAGGCGAATTTCTATCGTTGGAAGAATGGCCGGATGGAAAGGTTGAGCCAACAACAGGCTCCTGTTGATCACTTGCGAATGAATATTTCCGGTGTGTCGCGAGGGCTGTATTCGGAAAATTCGACATATCTTTCAGCGGCTGATGTAAATGACGCAAATGGAATGTTGAGCTACGCGCCTCCACCCACGTTGCGACAGGTGTTCGAGGAGATGCAAAAGAACTTCTTGCTATGCCCCTGACCGACCCGTTATTTGGGTCATCTGACAGAAGGATCGACAGATGGAATTCTCTTAAAAGAGGCTTAGGTTATGCGCCACTTTCAGAATGTGCCTCCGATCTGCGCCCCTGCGGATTGGATCCCTCGGATTGATCAACTTCTTTCGGATATCTGGCACTTACTCGCCCCCGACCAGCGAAGTTCTTTCCAGATCACCGACATCAAAGAGAAGTGGGGCGGACTTCGCCTCTACTGGTTTTTACAAGCCGACGTCACTGACCAGCTTAGTAACCAGATTGATGCTTTGATCGATCAAGCGTCTGAAGAACTCCAGCAGCGGCCTTGAACTAGACGAACCAGATGCAGAGCTGCAGGAACATATCGTCTGATGGAACAGCGCTGCTGGAACTTAACGTCCAGATTTCAGCGCTGCTGGAACTTATGGGTCGGCTTTGCTGGAAATTAAGGCTTCGGTTGCTGAAAGTTGTTGGTCGTCAGCAGAATCCTTAGGAGGCCGGGATGGTAGGTGAGAAGTGATCCAAAGCCAGATCCAGCTTATCCGGCGATGCGCAATTTCGCATAATGTATATTATGTAAAATGAAGTAACAGCCTAGGCCACTGATGTTGCTTACTACCAGCTTGTCGGCAATTTGCCCGCGAACGCAGCCATCCGTGCTTCTCGACTAGCCTGTCCCTTGATTCCCGAGCGTCAACGAAAGCCTCACCGATGCTACGTAGCGATAGTCGTCAGTACATCCTGCAGCTACATCACTCGCACCAAGGCTCCAACTCTCGTCAGATCTGGTGCACTCAGACCAGTTTGGGCTTTCAGATTTGGGCAGATTCCGTGGGCCTGGAGAGCGCTCCACGAAACAAGACGCGCTGCGGCATGAAACACGCGGCGAGCCGACGGCTTGGCTAGATACAGTTTCAAATGATCTTTATTTTAGTGACGCGTCATATAAATGGATCGAAGCGACTAAAGCTGCGCTGCTATTTGGCAGAGAACGTAGCGCGACCAGATTGGCTGTTTCCATCGTCGTCGATCCAGTTGAACTGGACCACGGTGTCTTGGCGCACGCAACCGGGAACGGTATCAACGATCGGCACGTCCGAGAACGGCGCTAGCAAACCCTCTGCCGCCACAGTTGCTGGTTGCCCATTGCAAAGCGCCAGCCCTGAAAGTGTCACGTAGAAAGGCGTTGCATTGACTGCAAACAAACGCGCGCCATCCAGCCGGAAGCTTAGTTTCCCTGCTGCCTGCCCTGCCCCCGTTTTCAGCGCTGCGGGGCGATAGATGACCTTCATCTGCGTGCGCATCGTGACCGTTAGCCGCGTGGAGTCCGATTCCTGGCCACCAGGGCCATTTGGGGGAATCTCAAGAAAGTTCAGCCAGTAAAGCGACTCGCGGTCTTCGGCCGGCGCAGGCCCTACAAACAACAGACGCAGACTCTGTCGTTGGCCGGTGGCCAGCTGGAACATCGCAGGTAATGGAATGATGGGCGCTTCGGCCTCGTCGGGACCGGAGTCGGGCGAGCCATCATCCACCCAGGTTTGAACCACCACCGGATAGTCGTTCTGATTGGCGAGCACCAGCGACACCTCTCGCTGCCCCTGCGGGAAGATCACCCGCGTCCGTTCAGCCGTCACTCCTGCCATCGCACTTCCGCAGGTCAGCAGCAAAACACCGATGAGCAGACGCTGGAGGGGCATTATTGGACTCGTATGATGATCTGCGCGGTTGCCTCAACGCGGCCGGCGGTTACCTGCGGCCGGGTGCCTTCAGAGAGTTTTTCGATTCTTGCAGTGAACGTCTCATTGTATTGGGTGACACCAGCGGTGGTACCCGCTGATTGGGTGGCTCCGCCCACTGCCGGATACCAGCCTTGCGCCTGTGCGGTGGCCGCGACGCCGCCTGCAGAATTTTCGTTTGTAAGCAGGTTCATCACCTGGCCGTTGCGAAGCAAGCGAATTCCCACACCCTTGGCCATGCCGGCCTCGTTGTAGCGGTCAGATACAAGATAGGAAACGCCACCATTTGCGTTGGTCAATCCCAGTGATGAGGCTGCGGCAGCGGCGCCCGCGGATACTTTTATGCCCAGCGCTGTGCCGTTGTTGGCGGTGCTGCTGGCGAAACCGCTCTGGCACTTGAAGCTCACCTGGAATGGCATCTCATGAGTGACGCCTTCGTTGATCTCGTTGATGGAAATCCGTGGAAACACGACATGCGGCGTGACGTTCAGCACAGCACAGGTGGGGTAACGCTTCAGCGTGACCCCGTTGTACAGTCCGATCGCGCCCGGCCAGTTGTAGTGCCAACCGGCGTAGTTTGCGTTGTGGGTCTTACCCACCTCCGGGTACACCAACCCAGGGCCCTTGATTGCTATATAGCCAGCCGGCTGCGTGTAAAGGTAGCGCTGCGACTGGGTAATCGCGTAGTAAAAAGTAGACTCCAAGGGCGCGCTGAACAACTCCGAGCGCACGGCGCTGAGGTTCTTCGCTTTAACCAACCTATAGCCGCGGGAATCCACGTCCAGCCCCTGCAACAGCCGCTCCGCCCAGACATCGGTGAAGTATTGACCGGTCTCCATGTGGGTCAGGCGAAGCAGCACATTCCGCCACGCGGTCCTGTACGCCGATTGCAATCCAATGGAATTGCCCAGCGCATCGCCGCCGTTGTACCAACCGCTGTAGAGGTTGTCTGCATTGGTGGAGAACATTTCATATACCGCGTCGCCAGGCGCACAGCGGAAGAAAACCCTCTCCGGATCATAGCGACCGGTGGCTCCGTACATCGTAATTGGTGCCACAGCGCTGGCTATCAGCGTGGGATAGGGTTGGAAAGAAGGATCGCTGACATTGATCACGCTGGGCAGGCCAAGTGAGCCATTGCAGGTATCACAGGCACCAGCCCAAGCCGACGCACTGCCCTCGCCCGGCCGGATTGCAGTCTGCGTCGTGGTGGTCGCAGTGCCAACGCTATCGACCTTGTAGCAGGTTGCCCATGCCGTCGGCGAAACAGCCAGGCAAAATGGGAACAGCAAACGAAGAAATGTGTTCATTGCGCGTCCGCTTGGTAGTTCTGCATGTCCTGGCAGATGGCCTCGACGATGACAGGAGCCGCACTGGTGGAGGCGTGTGTACCCAGATCATAGGGCACGACACAGCTCCCGCCGAGGGCCTCCGCCCATTGCACTGAAAGCTGCCCTGCACGATTCGGTGAACGCGCGTAGATCAGCCCGGCTTGGCCCACCATGCCGATAGTGGCGCCCATTTCATTGGCCACGGTAGCGCCCAGCGGCACCACCGTGCCATCGGCGCGGCGGGCACGAATGATCAGCGGCATACCGGTCAGGGTTTCAAACTCCACCCGCAACGCTGCCCCCGCGAAAGGCACTACGGTGCGCTCGGTCTCGACCAGCTCTGCTTCCAGCGTCATCTCCTGCGGGTCCAGCCCGATGCGGTTGATGCGGTATGGCGACAACGATGGCACCAATGCGAAACCGTTGCGATTGATGCGAGCGCCCTGCCCTCCACGTACCTGGGAACCCTGCGCACCGTCTGCCTTCACCACGGCGAAGGTGTCACCCACGTAGGGCCCGGCAGTTAAGCCTTCGCCATGCAGCACCACGGCACCGCGGATGCCGGCGGTGAGCTGCTGCATGCCCGAGCCCCCCGAGGCGCCAGCACTGACGCTACCCAAGGCGGTCTGGGTCTGCAGATTGCCGCTCCACTGGCTACCGCTACCGCTATGGCCTGCCGACACCGCATAGTTGGTGGCCCGGCGTTCGCCAAGCGTGCCGCTGAACACGGACTGGTAACTGGATTCACCCGCCCGCGTATCCCTTGCGGCGATCGCGCTGAGTACAGGCGCGGACGCAGATGCTCCGAGCGGCATCGACACGGTCAGCCCCAGCGACCGGCCCAACTGGCACCGCGATGCTGCACCAACATTCCACCGGTCAACCGCGCATGTGCGTTGCTGCGACAGCGACAGGCTGTAGCTCAGGCGCCGCCATGCGTTGGAGTAACCGAACTGGAACTGCACATCGCGTTGGCTGTCATTGAAATAGTCCGCCGCCGAACCTGTGAGATACAGCGAACCATAGTCACCGAGCCGCTGGTTCATGACGACAGTAAATTGATTGCGTTGGTTGCGCTGCAGGCCTGGCTGGTTGGAATCATCGTCAAATGCTTCCTGCTCCCACGGCTGCCCAAGCGCTTCGGAGAAGTCGCGGAAGCCACTGGACGAGTAACGGTAGCCGGCCAGGGTAAAGGTGGTATCGGTGGCCTGGAACGTCTTGCTGTAGTTCAGTTCAATGCGGTAGCCGGTCTTGGTTCCAGCACCATTTTCCTGCAAACGCGAGAACACCGAGTTTCCACCGAAGGCGCCATAAGGCGTCGCGACCACTCCACCAGCCAGCAGGCCGATGTAGTTCTCAGCAACTCGAGCGCCCGTGTTGACCGTGAGCCGATTGCTGAGCCCACGCTGATAGGTGAACTCAGCAAAAAGCTGCTTTGATTGGTTGCTTGTACCTGCCTCACCCAGCGTGGCGCTGTACTTGGAGTAGCCAGGGCGCACGGATTCGGGCACGGCAGAAAACGGCACGCTGAAACGGTGCACGCTACCGTCCGCCGCGAGCACTTCCACATCCAGATCGCCGCCGTAGGCCGCGCCAGTGATGTCATCAATAGCGAACGGCCCCGGCGGCAGCACATCTTCCCGCAGCTTGCGGCCGTTCTGGCTGATGATCACGCGCGACTTGCTGGTTGCCGTGCCACGAACCACAGGCGCATAGCGGCGCTGCGAGTCCGGAATCATCCGCTCATCGGTGGCGATCTTGATGCCGCGGTAGCTCAGGTTCCCAAACAGGGTGCCGTCGGTGTAGCTGTTACCGATGGTCATGTCACTGGAAATGCTGGGCAGCGAGCGCTGCGCATAGGTGCGGATGCTGTTCCAGTTGCTGCTGTGCTGGCCCGGGCGGCTGGAATAGGTCAGGTTCGATTGGTGGCGCAGACGCCACATGCCAATGTTCGCGCCGGCATTCACGGCGGCCGAGGCATAGTGCGACTCCATCCCGTGCGACGTAGAGCGGCTGGCGTTCACATCATAGTTGGCGAACGCCATGGTCCTGCCGGCATCCCACATCTCACGGCTGACATGGTCACGGGGTTTGCTGATCAGCATGACTTGCGGCACGGAAAAATCCAGGCGCAGGCGGCCGACGTCCAACGCGGCGGTGGCGCCAGGCAGACGGATCTTCAGTTCCACGCAGCTTGGATCACTACCATCGGCAGTGTCGATGGCATTCAGACGAGCACCCAAGGTGTCGCGCATGAACGCCTCGCTCAGGCACGGCTGGATACTGCCATCCACATCCTTGAACTCCACCTCAAGACGATCGGCGTAGGTGTCGTTCAGATAGACATCAACCAGATAGCGCCCAGCATCCACCTGGTCGCCTCGATTGAAACGCTGCAGGTTGCCGGTCGACAACGTGGAATCCATCAGCAGACGATCGTCGAACTCGTACATCGCGTCATCTGCATTGGCCACATTGCCTGCGCCAACAAGCGCAGCACCGAGCGCAACGGCGAGTCGCGAGATTCGCATGCGCTTAGCGTGACGCGGCATGGGTGACTGCAATCCTTGCACCATAGTCATTGATCAGTTGCGCACTCACCACCGCTTCGCCAGCGGGCAGCTGGGTGGCTGCAAGCGGCATCCATTGGGCAGTGCTCATCGGCGGCACCATCGCCGGCGTGAGCTTCCAGCTGGCACCCGCTACGTTCAGCGTGGCACCGCCAAACGATGCGTGGTAACCGGTCGGGTTATCCACCTGTACATGCCAGTTGTTTCCCGACTGCTGGATACGAAAGCGCAACTGCTCCGGAATCTGCGCAGGTGTGCCTGCAATTCCCGTTGGCCGGTAGAACATTTTCAGCCGGTTACGCATCAGCACCATCACCTTGTTCTGGTCGGCATGGGCGGTGTTCATCGGCGGCACCTGCAGCACGTTCAGATGAAACACGGATTCGCGATCGGCGGGCACGTCCTGGCCCGCGAACATCACCCGGATCCGTTGGCCGGCACCGGGTGCCATGCGCGAAACCGCTGGTGTCACCACGAAAGGACCATCGGCATCAGCAGGCGTGGACTGCGGGTTATCAACGTCCACCCATGCCTGCACGGCATTGGGGAAGGCGTCCTGGTTGGTCAGCTGCACCGTGACCTGTTTTGCATCCGCGGGGTAGATGACGCGGGTACCGGAAACAACAACACTTGCCTCTGCCTCCCCCACATTTGACAGCGCGAGGATGGCGGCTATTGCAGTGCTGGCCACGTAGCGACGGGAAGAGATCTGATGCATGTGCTTTCCTCGGATGGAATTGCTGGCAATGCGTTACCCGTGAGGGCGACCTTTAGAGGTCGCCCTCACCAAGGCTGTTACTCGTAGCGAACGGTGTAGGTCACCGAGCCCAGCACCGGACCAGGCGTCACGGCGGCGTTTTCAGAGATGTAGCGAACGCCATAGTCGTGGGTGGCGGTGGTCTCGCCGGCGCCCAGCAGGATCTCGCCAGCACGTACAGCCGCACCACCGGCCAGGTTCACCGGGGTACCGCCCGGAGCATCAAGCAACTGCAGTGCAACGCCCTCGGCGCCTGCAGCAGCTGTGTTGGTCAGGTTGCCGCTGGTGGTCGGATTGGTCGCCTGGAACAGAGTGGTGAAGGTTTCATCGGTGCCGGACGCGGCACAGCCCGTCAGGGTGATGGTGAACACGCCTTCACCTGCGGCGTTGCCAACCGCACCGTTGAGGTCGGAGACCGGAACGCTGTTCAGCATGATGGTCGGATCGGTGCCACCATTGATGACGGCCGAACAGGTCTGGTCGGTCACTTCACCATTGAAGGTGATGACATTGGTTGCGTTGGCCGATGCGCTCGCGGCCATGGCTGCGACCAACGAAATCAGAATGCCGTTTGCTTGATACTTCACTTGGTTTTACTCCTGAAACTCTGTTTTGGGAGGCGGCATTGTTGATTTCCGCGTCAGTAGGGAACATAGGACGAGGCCTAAAACACAGAGTTTTCTACTTCGACAACGGCTGATCTCCTTGCTTCGCGTGCGTTATCACCGCGAGCACAGCAAGCGGAAGCAGGAAGTCCAACGGCTCAGGAGTAACAGCAAAACGCTGAAGATCCCCACGGCGGCAGCACTGCGGTCGCAAGAAACGAACTGACTTTGATTCGTCGTACTTTGTCTTTCTCGAATGCAGAAAAAGCCGAGTTGCTTGCCTCGACGGAAGCATCGCGACCAATACTTCGCACTGATCCGCTGCAACAGGCAGCAGCTCGCAAGACGTGCTGGCGCACGAGAGCTCCTCGGCGCAACGGTGGGTGTTGCCGGTGGCATTGGCTGCTTCACTGCCCGCGCGAACGATGATCCGGGCAGGGATCAGCACCAGTCCTATTCGGTGCCCTGCCCCATCCCGGCATGACTCAGGCCCGTGCCGTGGAACCAGAGCTCCGTAATATTTAGTGATGCATCACTCTATTGGGGAGTGGAGATGGAGCACGCCTAGTCGCAGCTTCAGCACAGCACGCCTACCAATCACTCGGATTCATGCGGCAGAGCCTCTCTTGCGGCTTGTTCGAGCCTGTCCAATGCTCATTTTTGGATATTGATATTACGACTCATTCGCAATAGGATCGCCGCCGTACCTCTGCTGGCAGGCCGCCGCCGCCCTGCCCCTGTCCGTGTCTTCTGCCAAGGCCACCTCCTTGCTGCCTCGTCTTTTGCGCGCGCGTCTGCCGCGTCATTCCGTGCTGTACGCCTGCCTTTCAGCTGCCTGCTTGAATGTGCAGGCGCAAACGGCGGCGCCCGTTCCCACCGCCCAAGCTGCCAAGGAGGCAACCGAGCTCGACACCGTCAGGGTCAAGGGCGAGCGTCTGGGCCTGAACCTCAACCTGGACGCCAGCGCCGGCGCGCTGGGCACCAAGCGGCTGCTGGACACTCCGTTTTCGGTAACTGTGGTTGAGCAGGAAGATATTGAAAAGCGCGGCGCCACCACGCTCGGCGAGGTCTTCATCAACGATCCGTCGGTCTATGCAGCCGAGCCTTCGGCCACCACCGCGTGGTGGGGCACGCAGATCCGTGGCATCGGCGTCACCAACCACTATGTGGACGGCGTGCCGATGATGATGGAATGGGGCGGTGAGTATCCGCTCGAAGCCGTCGAATCGGTACAGGCCCTGAAGGGGCTCGGCGGTTTCATGTACGGTTTCGGCTCGCCCGGCGGCATCATCAGCTACGGGACCAAGCGGCCTACCAGCACGCCGATGCTCTCCACCACAATTGGTTGGCGCAATGACAGCGCTTGGTCCGCTCGTGTGGATGCCAGCACACGTATCAACGGACCGGATTCTTTTGGCGTCCGCGTCAACCTGGCCAAGGAGGGGGGAGATGCATACAACGGCGCCGGACTGGACCGTGAAGTAATTGCGATAGCGGTGGAGCAACCGATCGGCGATTCGCTGGTATGGCATGCCGAATTGCTGCATGAGGACAACAAGCTAAAGCGTGAGCCGTTGTACATCTACTGGGACGACTATCAGGGCGATCGCCTTCCCCGTCCCATCTACGACTACGAAAACGTTCGCGTACGAAATTCCTACTACCGTGCGAAGACCACCAATGCCACCACCGGCCTGCAATGGCGTATGAGCGAAGATTGGAACGTGGACTTCAGTGTTGGTGGCAGCCGTCGCGAACATTATTCAAACAGGATGTTCGGCAATCCGCTCAATGAGGCAGGCGACTACGAAGGCCGCGTCCACAATTTTGCCGGGGATCTACGTAACAGCGTGGCTCAGGTGATGGTCACAGGAAGCGCTGAAACCGGTGCGATTCGACATGAGCTGGTGTTGGGCGGATCTGTGCAACGCAGTTGGGACCGATGGGGCAACGACTCGTACTGGAGCAACGACTTCTCAGGAAATCTTTACCAGCGTCAGGATTTCATTTCGTACCACGTTCCGCTTTTCAGTTTCGCCGCGGTGAGCTCGGATGAGCGGCAGAAGTCGGTGTTCGCCAGTGACACCCTGCACTTCGGCGATAAATGGCAGGCAGTACTCGGGGCGCGCTATGTCGACTACGAACAGCGCGACAAGGACGGCGACCCTACCGTGGATTCACGTTACCCCACCTCGGCACTGACGCCGACGCTTGCGTTGATCTACAAGCCGGTGGAAGCGGTATCAATCTACGGCAGCTACGTGGAGTCGTTGGAATCTGCTGGCCGCGTTGGCTTTGACAGTGAGCCACCTTACGCCAACGCCGGGCAGGTGCTGGACGCGACCATCAGCAAGCAGTACGAGATCGGCGCCAAGTACCAGAGCGGCAGGTTCGGCTTCACCACCGCAGCCTTCCGGGTTGAACGCGGCGCGCAGATCGACCAATGGCGTGATGGCCAACGCTATCTGGCGCAGGACGGTCTCACCCTGTATCGCGGCTTTGAAGCAATCGCCAGCTACGGGGTATCCGACAGCCTAGATTTCGGTCTGGGTGGTTTGTGGTTGGATGCCAGCCTGGAAGATCTCTCGCCGGAGAATGCAATGCTGCACGGCAACCGACCGGCCGGTTCGGCGCCACGGCACTACGTTGGCAACTTCGAGTACCGCCCTGCCCTGCTGACAGGCTTCAGCCTGCACGGCACGGTCCGTTACTCCGGTGAGCAGTACTACGAGGATGCCAACCGCATCCTGATTCCGGGGCGGACGGTCACCGATCTCGGCTTCCAGTACCGCACCACGCTGGCTGGTGGTGACGCCACGCTGACAGGCAACATCAACAACGTGTTCAATCGCAGATATTGGAACCTGGACAGTTTGGGTGAAGCCAGGAATGCTTCGCTGGATCTGCGCTTCGATTGGTAGCCCTAGATGGCGATGCAGGCGGCAAGCAGTAGCGTGATCGACGGAAGCAGTTCTTCGGGCTGCGGACCTTCAATTAAAGTGACTCTCCACTTCAATTGAAGGCCATCGATGGGAATGCCCTGTCAGCCCAGCTGATCCAGGGCCTCGCGCAAAGCGCTGACCTGCGAACTTTCCGTTTGAATCCAATCGATATCCAGACCCTGCAGCGCGGGGTTCTGGTGACGCATCGCGGAGCGCTGCTTTGCCTTGGCTGAGGCATGCAGTTGCATGCAACCGGTTTGTTGGGCGACGTCTGCGATGTTCTGTGCGTTCAGCCCAGCCCCTGCCATTAAGGCGAGGCGTGCTCCAGCCTGTTTTGTCAGGCTGGCAAGTACTGCGCTGCCTTCGGCGGCATTGGCATGGCCACCGGAACTGAGGATGCGTTTGATGCCCAGGTCCACAACCTGCTCCAGCGCCGCTGACAAATCACGGACGGCGTCGAAAGCGCGATGGAAAGTGATGTCCATCGGCCCAGCTGCGCCAACCAGTTCGCGGCATAGCGGCATGTCGATTTCGCCGTCTGCAGTCAGCGCGCCAATCACCACGCCATCGCAGCCAAGCTGCCGGCAATGGGCGATGTCGCGCAGCATGATGTCTGCTTCCAGGCTTCCGTAGTGGAAGTCACCCGGGCGCGGGCGTATCAGTACAAACAATGGAATCTGCAGGCGCTCACGCGCGACGGCAATGCTGCCGAACGACGGCGTTGTGCCACCTTGCTCCAGATTCTCGAACAGTTCGACACGATTGGCGCCGCCTTGCTGCGCCGCCACGGCCGACATCGCAGAGTTGCAGGCGATCTCCAGCAGATACCGCGAGCTCATGCCTGCGTGCTCGTATAGACCGATGCGGATTCGAGCAAAGCATCCTGCTTGCTGCTGTCGCATACCGCGTAGACGAAGCCTTTGTGCAGCGCATAAGCGCCCACTTCGCCACTGCGGTTCATTGCCAGGAAGCAGACCTGCAAGGTGCGGCTGGCTTCGGGGCGTTTGCGTACCACGCGCTGGATGGCTTCGCGGCAGGCTTCGGCCGGTGAGCGACCTTGTCGCATCAGTTCGACCACCAGGAACGAGGCCGCATTGCGGATCATTTCCTCGCCCATGCCGGAGGCTGTGGCAGCGCCCACTTCGTTGTCAACGTACAGCCCTGCGCCGATGATCGGGCTGTCGCCAACGCGGCCATGCATCTTGAATGCCATGCCGCTGGTGGTGCAGGCGCCGGCCATCTGTCCGCTGGCGTCGATGGCAATCATGCCCAGCGTGTCGTGGTTGTCCTTGTCACCGGGAATACCGCGGCGCTCGGCGTTGATCTGCGGCGCGTAGTGCTCGGTCTTCAGCCATTCGCGCCAGGCTTTTTCTGCTTCCGGAGTGAGCAGGTTCTGGCGCTCGAAGCCCTGCTGCACGGCGAATTGCTGTGCGCCCTCGCCGACCAGCATGACGTGCGGGGTTTTCTCCATCACCGCGCGGGCGACCGAGATCGGATGCAGGATGTCGACCAACGCCGCAACCGACCCGCAGCGACCATCGCCAGCCATGATGCTGGCATCCAGGCTGAGCACGCCATCGCGATCAGGGTTACCGCAGCGGCCAACGGTAGGATTGCAGAGTTCGCTTTCGGCCCAGCGTGCGCCGGCTTCAACTGCGTCCAGCGCGCTACCGCCTGCAGCCAGCACCTTCCATGCCGCCTGGTTCGCTCCGACGCCGAAGTCCCAGGTTGAAACCACGCGCGCCCCGCTGGCAGCTAGCGGCGATGCCAGCAGGCCCGGCGCCGCACTGCCCAATGCGCCAATCAAGGCGGACGACTGCAGGAACTGTCTGCGGGTACTCATGGCTCGCTTCTCCTGGATTGTGCTCAGCGTGCAGCGAGCTTGTCGACGTGCCAGGCCAAGGCACCCAGTACTCCAAGCTCACCATGTTCAACGCGCCAGACCGGCACGTGCCGCAGCGCCTGCGCCAGCCGGTCCTTGGCAAGGAAACGATGCTGGAAGCCGCCCGCGTGCAAAAACCCACTTATATGACCAGTGATGCCTCCGGTCAGATAGACCGCGCGTGCACCAAAGGTCAGCGCCAGATCGCCGGCCAAGCTGCCCAGCCACGCGCAGAATACCTCCACGCTTTCTGTCGCCAATGCGTCATTGCCAGTGCGTGCGGCGTCAACCAGTTCGGCTGGCGATTGCCATTGCGGGACGCTGCCGCGCAACTCGCACAAGCAGGTGTAAAGCGTGATCAAGCCCGGACCAGACAGGATCCGTTCGTTGTCGATATGCGTGTATCGCTCCGACAGCAGGCGCAATACATCCTGCTCCAGTGCCGTGGAGCCCGCCAGCGCCGCATGCCCCGCTTCACTGGCGAGTACCGAAGGATTACCGCCAGGCAGATACACGGCTACGCCCAAGCCGGTGCCGGGGCCGAGTACCACGGCCGGACCGGGCACCACCTGGGCGGGATTTCCGCAGATCAGATGCAGCGCGTCGGCTTCGGCATGCGCCATGGCCTGCGCGACAGCGACAAAGTCATTGATCAGCTCCAGCGTCTCCAGACCGGAATCACGCCGGGTTGTTGCCAGCGACACCGGCCACGCCAGGTTGGTGTTGAGCAAAGTGTCGCCGTCAAGAACGCCTGCGATGGCGACTACGGCGTGCTCGATCGGTGGCGCGTTGGTCTCGCGCGCCAGCCAGTCGGCGTAATCGCGCAGGATCGCGGCAAGGCTGGGGTGTTCGGCGCAGGTGTACTTGCGGAAACCCTGCACGCTCAACGCACCGGAACTGTCCAGCCGGGTCCAGCCCAGGCGTGCATAGGTGCCACCCACATCCGCGCCGATGATGGCGCTCCCCGATTCAGAATCATGGATTGCATCGCTGCGGGCCGCGTCATCCGACGCCGGTCTGCTCATTCGTGTGCCCGCTTTTGCTGCATATCCAGAAAACGCTCAATTTGTGGTGGGCGCATGATGCGGTATCGACTGCGGCATTGAAAGCGGACTTAAGTCAGGTGCCGCAACGCGCGCCAGGTCCACCAACCCAGGGCGGTCATCGACAGCGAGCCGCCCAGATGCAGGCCAATCGTGACCAGCCCCCAGCCCAGCTGTTGCCGCTGCAGCAGGTAGACAACTTCGGCGGAGAAGGTCGAAAACGTGGTCAAACCGCCCAGCAGCCCGGTTACAACGAACAGTCGCCATTGCGGTGACAGCTCGGGCCGGGTGGCAAAAAAAGCCAGCGCCAGGCCGATCACGTAGCCGCCGAGCAGATTGGCGGTCAAGGTGCCCAGCGGCACGGTGTTGTGCAGCGGATTCAGCCAAAGACTCAGCCCGTAGCGCAGCCAGGCACCGAGTGCCGCGCCAACGCCGATGGCCAGGAAGGAAAGCCACATGGGTTCAAGCTCCAGGCACGGGGTGGCGAATGGCGGTCATTTGCGTTGCGCGCGGGCCTGTTCACGGGCGGTGCGCAGGCGATCAAGCTTGTCTTTCAATTTGATCTCCAGACCGCGCTCAACCGGCTTGTAGTAGACCTGCTCACCCATCTCGTCCGGGAACGCGGTCTGGTCCAGTGCGATGCCGCCTTCGACGTCGTGGTCGTACTGATAGCCCTGCCCATAACCCAGCGTCTTCATCAAACGGGTAGGCGCGTTGCGCAGGTGCATCGGCACCGGCTGCGTACCGTACTTGGCGATGTCGGCACGGGCCGCGTGCAAGGACATGTAGGCGGCATTGGATTTGGCGGTACTGGCCAGATACACGACCAGATTGGACAGGGCGATATCACCTTCAGGTGCGCCGATGCGGTCATAGGCGTTCCAGACATTGATCGCCATTTCCAGCGCCCGCGGATCGGCCAGGCCGACGTCTTCCACCGCCATGATGGTCAGCCGGCGCAGCAGATAGGACGGATCACAGCCACCATCGAGCATGCGCGCCAGCCAGTAGATGGCGCCGTCTGGGTTGGAGCTGCGTACCGATTTGTGCAGCGCCGAGATCTGGTCGTAGAACTGCTCGCCATTCTTGTCGAAGCGGCGGGTACGGTCGGCCAGCACCTGCAGCAGGGTTTCCGGGGTGATTTCACCGCCCTCGCCCGCTGCCAGCTCGGCGGCGATTTCCAGCAGGGTCAGGGCGCGGCGCACGTCGCCATCGGCGGCACGGGCGATCTCCAGCAACGACTCGGCCGAGACCGTGATGTCCTGCTCGCCCAGTCCGCGTTCCTTGTCGTCCAAGGCGCGCTGCAACGCCTCCACCACGTCTTCGGGCGAGACCGATTCCAGCACGTGCACGCGGCAGCGCGACAGCAGTGCCGAGTTCAACTCGAACGAGGGATTCTCGGTGGTGGCGCCGACAAAAATGATCGTGCCGCGCTCGATATGCGGCAGGAAGGCATCCTGCTGTGCCTTGTTGAAACGGTGCACTTCGTCGACGAACAACACCGTGCGACGGCCGTCGGCGAAGCGGTGCGCGGCTTCGGCCAGCACCTGGCGCACATCCGGCAAGCCGGACAGCACCGCGGATATGGCTTTGAACTCGGCATCGGCGTACTGCGCCAGCAACAAGGCCAGCGTGGTCTTGCCGCAGCCCGGCGGGCCCCACAGGATCATCGAATGCACGCGCCCGGATTCAACCGCACGGCGCAGCGCCGTGTTGGGCGCCAATAGACGCTTCTGGCCGACCATCTCGTCCAGTGCACGTGGGCGCATGCGCTCGGCAAGCGGACGCATATTGTCCCGGTCCGCTGTCAGCAGGTCGGCGGGAGCTTCATCAAGAAAGATATTTCGGGATCTGGCCACGCCTGCATTCTAGCAGCGTGGCCGCCCTGCCCCGGCCTCAAGCGCCGGGTTTGGACTCAGCGGTCGCCGACCACGTCGACGTCCTTGCCCGGCACGAAGCGGAAGGTGCCTGCGGCAAAACTCGGGTTCTTCTTCCAGCCGCTGAAGGTGATGATGGTGCGCTGGCCCACCGCGTCGGTCAGTTCCATCCGCGACAGCGCGCCACCGGAGAAACCCAGTGCGGCGACATCGAAGCTGGCCTGGGTATCACGCTTGGGGGTCAGCGAGAGCCACTGCATGCCGTCGCGCGGCGCGGCTTCTTCGCTGATGTCGTACTGCTGTTCCAGCAACGCCGGATTGATCAGGGCGGTGAGCGGATTGTTCTGTTCCTCGGTGCCCTGCGGGCTGACCCGGGCCTGTTCCAGGTCCGGCTCGTAAACCCACAGCTTGCTACCGTCGGCGATGATCAGCTGCGGATGCGGGCGGGTGTATTCCCAGCGGAACTGGCGCGGTGCCGACAGCGCCACGCGGCCGCTGGACGATTCCTTGACCCGGCCGCGCTGATCCACCACCTGCTGCGCGAACTGGCCATCAAGGCCGCGCAGGCCGCTGGTGAAGGACTTCAGGTCATCGCGGGCACCGGCATGGGCATCCGCGGCAAGGCCGGCACAAGCCAAGGCAACAGCAAGAACGGAGTGGCGCAGGAATGCAGTCATGGCGGCTTTAGATAGTTGTGTCGGTGGTGAGGCAGAGTCTGCCTCTTTCAAACTGAATGGGCGGCAATCAATCGCTGAATGCCGCCCTTTCGTTCAGTGCTTGGGCGGCGGCGGCGCCAGCACGGTGCGGTCGCCGTTGTGCTCGGGCGCGGTGACAACACCGGCGGCTTCCATCGCCTCGATCAGGCGCGCGGCGCGGTTGTAGCCGATCTTCAAGCGCCGCTGCACACCGGAAATGGACGCGCGGCGGGTTTCGGTAACGATGCGCAGGGCTTCGTCGTACAAAGGATCCGATTCGTCGCCAGCACTGGCACTGCTTTCAGGCAAGCCGTTGGCACCGACCACGATGCCGTCGCCCATGGTCTGCACTTCGTCCAGTACACCGGAGATGTAGTCAGTGGGACCACTGGCCTTCAGATGCTCAACCACGCGGTGCACTTCTTCGTCAGAGACGAAGGCGCCGTGTACGCGGTCCGGCATGGCCGTGCCCGGCGGCAGGTACAACATGTCGCCGTTGCCCAGCAGCGCCTCGGCGCCAGACTGGTCGAGGATGGTGCGCGAATCGATCTTGGAGCTCACCTGGAAAGCAATACGGGTCGGGATATTGGCCTTGATCAGGCCGGTGATCACGTCCACAGACGGTCGCTGCGTGGCCAGGATCAGATGGATGCCGGCCGCACGTGCCTTCTGTGCAAGACGTGCAATCAGTTCTTCGACCTTCTTGCCGACGATCATCATCATGTCGGCGAATTCGTCGATGAAAATGACGATGAAGGGCAGCGGTTCCAGCGGACGCGGCGCCTCGCCCATCTCCGGGTTGGGCTTGAACAGCGGGTCCATCATCGGCTGGCCGGCGTCGATGGCGTCCTTCACCTTCTTGTTGAAGCCGGCCAGGTTACGCACGCCGACCGCGCTCATCAGCTTGTAGCGGCGCTCCATTTCGGCCACGCACCAACGCAGGCCGTTACCGGCCTCCTTCATGTCGGTGACCACCGGTGCCAGCAGATGCGGGATGCCCTGGTAGACGCTGAGCTCCAGCATCTTCGGGTCGATCATCAGCATGCGCAGGTCTTTCGGGCTGGCCTTGTACAGCAGGCTCAGTACCATCGCATTGACTGCGACGGACTTGCCCGAGCCGGTGGTACCGGCCACCAGCAGGTGGGGCATGCGCGCCAGGTCGGCCACGCTGGGGCGGCCGGCGATGTCCTTGCCCAGCGCCAGCGTCAGTACGCTGGCCGACTTGTCGTATTCCTTGGAGCGCAGCAGCTCGGACAGGAAGATCATCTCGCGGGTGACGTTGGGGATTTCCAGGCCGATCACTGACTTGCCCGGAATCACGTCAACCACGCGCACCGACTTGACCGACAGACCGCGGGCGATGTCCTTGTCCAGCGAACTGATCTGGCTGACCTTGATGCCCGGCGCCGGTTCGATCTCGAAACGGGTGATCACCGGACCCGGATAGGCCCCGACGACCTGCGCATCGATACGGAAGTCCTTGAGCTTGAACTCGATCTGCCGCGAAAGGGTCTCCAGCGTCTGTTCGTCATAGCCCTTGGCCTGTGGCTTGGGGTCGTCCAGCAGGGCCAGCGGCGGGATGTCCGAGCCGTCGCCATTGACGCCCTGGAACATCGGAATCTGCGTCTCGCGTTTGGCACGGTCGCTCTTCTCGATCACCGGCGCAGGCCGCGGCTCGATCTTCACCGGCTCGCGCTTGGCGCGTACCTCGGCGTCAACCTTGCGCACTTCCTCGCGCTCTTCGCGCAGCACGCGGGTCTGCTGCCACTCGTTGGCCTGCTCTTTCTTCTTGTTGAGCAACGGACCCAAGGCCAGCACCCACTTGCCGATCTTCTCCATCACCGCAAACCACGACAGGCCAGTAGCCAGGGTGATCGAGGTCAGCAACAGCACCAGCAGGAACAGATTGCTGCCCACCGGGCCAAAGCCAGTCTGCAGCGATTTGCCGACCAGCACACCCAGGCCGCCACCTGCGCGGGCGACGTCGCCCGGCGGCAGACGCAGGTACAGAAAGCCGGTGGCACCAATCAGGAAACCGACGATGCCTACCAGACGCAGCGCCGGGCCCAGATCATCCTGCCCGCGCTCATCGGTTTTCTTCAGGCCGAACATGGCGATCCAGGCCACCGCGGCCAGCATCACCGGGATCAGGTAGGCCACATAGCCGAACAGCTGGCGCAGCACATCGGCAATCCAAGCGCCGACCTTGCCGCCCATGTTATGCACGGGCGCAACCACCGAGCCCGACTGTGACCAGCCCGGATCGGTAGGCGAATACGTGAACAGACTGGCCAGCAGGTACAGCAGCGCCGGCGCGATCGCGATCAACGCAAGGTCACGCCACAGCTTTTGACGACGCGGATTGTCTGCTGCAGCCGCCGACTTGCGCGCTTCAGCGGCAGCCTTGGGGCTCTTGTCGCGTTCCGGGACCTGTTTCGCCACCTTTGACCAGACCTTAAAAATGCACGGTTAGTGATTGATATTAAACGACAGATCGTCGGGTTTCACCCAATTACAGCGCAGTGCGGTACGGCTGACAGACAGAAAACGTCAAAAAGCCGCCAGACAGTGGCGGCGGCAATGCGGGAAACAGCAGAGTTGTATGCAACGGGCCGCGCAGTTCCATTCACGTGCCTTGATTCACCGAGGTCAGACCGCCACTCTATTGGCTTGCCCGGACAGTTGCGGAATGCCGCGTTCGGGCCACCAATCCTGACTTTCGCGAGTATACATGAGCACTTCCAGCCTCCCGACCAAGCACTCCCGCCTGTTGATCCTCGGCTCTGGCCCCGCCGGCTGGACCTCTGCGGTCTATGGCGCGCGCGCAAACCTGAAGCCGCTGGTCGTCACCGGCCTGCAGCAGGGTGGCCAGCTGATGACCACCACCGAGGTCGACAACTGGCCGGGCGATGCGCACGGCCTGATGGGGCCGGACCTGATGGCGCGCATGCAGGCGCATGCCGAGCGCTTCGAAACCGAAGTGGTGTTCGACCACATCCATACCGCCGATCTGTCCAAGCGCCCGTTCACCCTGACCGGTGACAGTGCGCAGTACACCGCCGATGCGCTGATCATCGCCACCGGCGCCACCGCCAAGTACCTGGGCATTCCGTCCGAGGAAGCCTTCAAGGGCCGCGGCGTCTCCGCCTGCGCCACCTGTGACGGTTTCTTCTACCGCGACCAGGATGTGGTCGTGGTTGGCGGCGGCAACACTGCCGTTGAAGAGGCGCTGTACCTGTCCAACATCGCCCGCAAGGTCTACCTGGTCCACCGCCGCGACACCTTGAAGGCGGAGAAGATCATGCAGGACAAGCTGTTCGCCAAGGTCGCGGCCGGCAAGATCGAAACCGTCTGGCACCACCAGGTCGACGAAGTGCTGGGCAATGACGCTGGCGTCACCGGCGTGCGCGTGAAGTCCACCCTGGACGGCAGCACCCGCGATATCGAAGCCCACGGCTTCTTCGTTGCCATCGGCCACCAGCCCAACACCGAACTGTTCACCGGCCAGCTGGCGATGAACAACGGCTACCTGGAAATCCGCTCGGGTCTGGGCGGCAATGCCACCATGACCTCGGTCGAAGGCGTGTTCGCCGCTGGCGACGTCGCCGACCAGCACTACCGCCAGGCCATCACCTCGGCCGGTTTCGGCTGCATGGCCGCGCTGGACGCCGAGCGCTTCCTGGACGAAAAGGGCGCCTGAGCGCCCCACCCCGCCAGCCTGCCATGGACAAGCTGATGCTCAAGCAGCTGCTGTTCCATGGCAGTTGGCTGGTCTTTCCTGTCATCGCCTGGCTGCTGTGGCGGTGGCGTAATCCGCGCCACCGGCCGATGCTTGCGGTGCTGCTGCTTGGATGCGGCGTGTTCGTCTGGGCACGCTTCATCGAGCCGCAGATGATCGTGATCAGGCACAGCACGCTGGGAGGTACCGGCACCGCTACACGTATCGCCCTGGTCAGTGACATCCACCTGGGTGTCTACAAGGATCGGCGCTTCCTTGAGCGACTGGTGAAGCGCATCAACGATCAGGATGTCCATGCGGTGGCGATCGCCGGCGACCTGACCTATGAGCCGCAAGACCTATCGTTGCAGGAATTGTTCGCGCCGCTGGCTGACCTGCGCGCGCCTGCGTTTGTGGTGCTCGGCAACCACGACCAGCAACAGCCCGGCCCGGACATCGACAAAGCCTTGCGTGCCGCACTCGCCGCGCACGGCATGAACGTTATCGAAGGACGTCTACTCAGGGACGCCGACGGCGTGAACTGGGCCGGCCTTGGAGACCGCTGGGCAGGCCGGGATGACGCGCGCTTCCTGCTCGGGGGCGAGGCACTGCTCGGCCCCACGATTGTCCTTGCCCATAACCCCGACAGTGCCATGCAGGTGTGCGCTGGCAATGTGGCCGTCGTGCTCGCCGGGCATACACATGGCGGACAGATCCGCATCCCCTGGCTGTATCGCAAGGTCATCCCGAGCGCTTATGGCTTTGATCGCGGCGAGCAGGTGATGGAGGGCGCTTGCGGTCCGATACGTGTTTTCACCACGAGTGGGGTCGGAGAGATCGGGCTGCCACTGCGCCTGTTCAACCCACCTGTCATCGACGTATTGACGCTGAACCCATGAGCCCGCCATTGCAACTGCGCATCCTGCACGACCTTGCAGCGTTGCGCGCCGCGCAGTGGGATGACCTGCATGACGGCAGCAATCCCTTCATCAGCCACGCCTTTCTCAGCGGGTTGGAGCAGCATGGCTGCCTGCGCCCGGAATGGGGCTGGCAGGCCCAGCATCTGAGCTTGTGGCGCGGCGAAGAGCTTGTCGCCGCCGCGCCGGGCTATCTGAAGCAGAACTCGCATGGCGAGTTCGTGTTCGATCATGCCTGGGCCAATGCTTATGCCCGGCACGGGCTGGAGTACTTCCCGAAGTGGCTGTGCGGCGTGCCCTACTCGCCGGTTACCGGGCCACGCCTGTTGGCTCGCAACGAAGTGAATCGTCGTGCGCTGATTGAGACGATTGTCAGCCATGTGCGTGACAACGACTTATCTTCGGCGCACATCAACTTCCATCTGGCCGATGAGAATCCCCTGTTCGGCGCACAGTGGCTGCAACGCGATGATGTGCAGTTCCAATGGCAGCGCCAGCCAGGCTGGGAGAACTTCGATGACTTCCTCGGCGCGATGGATCACAAACGCCGCAAGAACATCCGCCAGGAGCGCGCCAAGGTCGCTCGTGCAGGCATCAACTTCGTCGCGCGTCATGGCGATGAAGCCAGCGCGGATGAACTGCGCGCCATGCACAGCTTCTACCTGCAGACCTTTGCCGAGTACGGCAACGCGCCGGCGCTGACCTTGGCTTTTCTGCGCCACATGGCCGAGCAGATGTCGCGCCAACTGGTGCTGTTCCTGGCGATACAGGATGGCGAGCCGATCGCAGGCGCGCTGTGCCTTCGTGGCGCCGATACGCTGTACGGGCGTTACTGGGGCGGCGCCGCCCTGCCCGGCCTGCACTTCGAAACCTGCTACTACCAAGGCATCGAGTACTGCCTGCGCGAAGGCCTGCGGCGCTTCGAGCCCGGCGCACAGGGTGAACACAAGCTGGCGCGCGGCTTCCTTCCAACCCAGGTACGCAGCCATCATTGGCTCGCCCATCCGCAGTTCCGCGAGGCGGTGCATGACTGGTGCGATCAGGAGCGCAAGGATGTAGCGAGCTATATGGCTGACCTCCTGCGCCATTCACCCTTCAAGCAGGAAGATCCATCGCAATGAGCAACAAAGGTCCGTTCCTGCTGGACAGCGCAAGCGATGCGCCGTTCCCGCCTGCCGAACTTGCCTTGCAGGAGCCCGATGGTCTGCTGGCCATTGGCGGTGACCTGAACCCGGTGCGCCTGCTCAATGCCTATGCCGGCGGCATCTTCCCGTGGTTTTCCGAAGGCCAGCCACTGCTGTGGTGGTCGCCGGACCCGCGCATGGTGTTCCGCACCGATCAGGTCCACCTGTCCTCGCGCTTCCGGCGCGGGTTGCGCAATAGCAACTGGACGGTTCGCGCCGACACTGCCTTTTCCGAGGTCATGCAGGCTTGCGCCTTGGCGCCGCGACCCGGCCAGGACGGCACCTGGATCACCGCCGACATGCACCAGGCCTATGTCGCCCTGCACCAGCTCGGCTACGCGCACTCGGTTGAAGTATTCGATGGCGACGTGCTGGTTGGCGGCATCTATGGCGTCGCCATCGGCCAGATGTTCTTCGGCGAAAGCATGTTCAGCGGCCGCAGTGGCGGCTCGAAGGTGGCACTCGCGGCGCTGGCCTGCACCCTGGCCGAGTGGGGCTGGCCACTGATGGATGCGCAGGTGGAGAACCCGCACCTGCTGCGGATGGGCGCCGAGCACCTGCCCCGCGCTGTGTTTCTGGAGAGCGTGCGCGAACTGGTGCAGCGCCCCAGCGATGCCGGTAGCTGGACGCGCAGATTTGGCGAGCTGGCCGCCTCGGCATTGGCCTGAATGCAGGTGCTTAACGCAAACTTTGCATCCCGGCCCGCGACAGCGTAAAATGCCCGCCCTTAGGCCCATTGGCCGTCCGCAGAACCGCACAGGACTACATGTCGAAAGACGACTCCATTGAGTTCGAAGGCACCGTCAGCGAGACGTTGCCGAACACCACGTTCCGTGTTCGCTTGGAAAATGGGCATGAAATCATCGCCCACATCTCTGGCCGCATGCGCAAGAACTACATCCGCATCCTGACCGGTGACCGCGTCAAGGTTGAGATGACGCCGTACGACCTGACCAAGGGCCGCATCACCTACCGCATGAAGTAATGCGGTAAGTCGAGCGTTAGGAAAAAGCCAGCCCTCGCGCTGGCTTTTTCGCGTGGCTGGAACTGCCCCGTAGTGCCGAGCCATGCTCGGCAGAGGCGTTACCAGCAATGCCTTCTCTGTAGTGCCGAGCCACACACGGCCGCACACGAAACCCGAGAAAAACAAACACCCCAAAACGAAGCCCCAAACAAAAAACAACAAGCCCCCCCCCTCCCCAACCCTCCCCTACGCCTTCGGCGCAAGGGAGGGGCCAGAGCAAAAGAAAAAAAACCCCGCATCGTTGGATGCGGGGTTTTGTTTGCGCCGACACAATCCTGGCTTCGCGACTTACGCCGCTCCCACAGGAGCTGGCTTACACGGTCGCCGGCAACAGATGCTCCGGTTCGGACTCGGTATCCACGATCAGTTCGCCGTCGCGGACGTCGATGCTGACCTTGCCGCCGTTCAACAGCTTGCCGAACAGCAGTTCGTCGGCCAGCGGGCGCTTCACCTTGTCCTGGATCAGCCTGTACATCGGGCGAGCACCCATGTCGGCGTCGAAGCCGTGGTGGGCCAGCCATTCGCGGGCAGCCGGGGTGGCCGACAGCGACACGTGCTTGTCCTGCAGCAGCATTTCCAGCTCGATCAGGAACTTGTCCACCACCCGCAGGATGTGATCGAAGCCCAGCGGCTGGAACTGCACCACCGCGTCCAGACGGTTGCGGAACTCCGGGGTGAAGCTCTTGCGGATCACTTCCATCGCATCGGTTGCATGGTCCTGCTTCAAGAAGCCGATCGAGCGACGTGCCGCCTGGGTGGCACCGGCATTGGTGGTCATCACCAGGATCACGTTCTTGAAGTTGGCTTCGCGGCCATTGGTGTCAGTGAGCACACCGCGGTCCATTACCTGCAACAGGATGTTGAAGATGTCAGGGTGCGCTTTCTCCACCTCGTCCAGCAGCAGTACGCAGTGCGGGGTCTTGACGATCTTCTCGGTCAGCAGGCCGCCCTGGTCGAAACCGACATAGCCCGGAGGCGCACCGATCAGGCGGCTGACCGAATGCGGCTCCATGTACTCGGACATGTCAAAGCGCACCAGCTCGATACCCAACTGCAGGGCCAACTGACGGGTCACTTCGGTCTTGCCGACGCCAGTCGGACCGGCGAACAGGAAGTTGCCGATCGGCTTGTCCGGACTGGCGAGACCGGAACGCGATAGCTTGATCGCCGAAGCCAGCGATTCGATGCCTTGGTCCTGGCCGAAGATCACCATTTTCAGGTTGCGCTCCAGGTGCTGCAGCACATCCTTGTCGGTCGCAGTGACCTGCTTGGCCGGGATCCGCGCCATCTTGGCAACGATGGTCTCGATTTCCTCGACGTCGATGCGCTCCTTGCGCTGCCCTTCCGGCAGCAGGCGCTGGCGCGCACCGGCCTCATCGATCACGTCGATGGCCTTGTCCGGCAGCAGGCGATCAGCGATGTGCTTGACCGACAGATCCACTGCTGCCTGCAGCGCATCGTCGGCATAGGTCACACCGTGATGCGCTTCGTACTTGGGTCGCAGGCCCTTGAGGATCTCGTAGGTCTCACCAACGGTGGGCTCGACGATGTCGATCTTCTGGAAGCGCCGCGCCAAGGCGCGGTCCTTCTCGAAGATGCCGCGGTATTCCTGGAAGGTGGTCGAGCCGATGCAACGCAGTTCGCCCGAGGCCAGCGCCGGCTTGATCAGGTTGGACGCATCCATGGTGCCACCAGATGCAGAGCCAGCACCGATGATGGTATGGATCTCGTCGATGAACAGCACCGAATTGGGGATCTTCTTCAGCGCGGTAATAACGCCCTTCAGACGCTTCTCAAAGTCACCGCGGTACTTGGTGCCAGCCACCAGTGCGCCCAGATCCAGCGAATAGATCACCGCATCGGCAAGTACATCCGGTACTTCGCCGTCGACGATGCGCTTGGCCAGACCTTCGGCGATGGCGGTCTTGCCCACGCCGGCTTCGCCTACATACAGCGGGTTGTTCTTGCGGCGACGGCACAGTACCTGGATGGTGCGCTCGATCTCATCGCGGCGCCCAACCAGCGGATCGATCCGCCCGGCCTTGGCCTGCTCGTTGAGATTGCTGGCGAACTCGGCCAGCGAATCGCCCTTGCCTTCGCCATCACCGCCCTCAGCCCTGCCCTCGCCCTCAAGCGGGGAAGACATCTCCGGATCATCACCACTCTTGCCCACGCCGTGGGACAGGTAATTGACCACATCCAACCGGGTCACGTCCTGCTGGTTGAGGTAATAGACCGCGTGCGACTCTTTTTCGCCGAAGATCGCCACCAGCACGTTGGCACCGGTGACCTCTTTCTTGCCCGAGGACTGCACGTGGTACACCGCCCGCTGCAGTACCCGCTGGAAGCCCAGGGTGGGTTGGGTATCGCGGCCGTCGTCCTCGGCCAACAACGAGACCGAGGCATTGATCGCCTTCTCGAGCTCGCGCCCCAGGCGTTCCAAGTCCGCGCCGCATGCCTTGAGCACCGCCTGCGCCGAAGCATTCTCCAACAACGCCAACAATAGATGTTCAACCGTCATGTACTCATGACGTGCTTCTCGGGCGCGCTTGTAGCACTGACCAATGGTCTGCTCGAGGTCTTTACTGAACATAAGGCACTCCGGTTGCGGTTGGAGACAATATGCGGCCTGACAACGATTTTTCCAGCACCGTAATGACGAAGATGTAGACGTCAGGCCGCTAAACCCGGCAAATCGCCCGGACCTGTGAATACTGCATTCAGTTTCGACGCAGAAACAGGGGGCCGGGGTCGGATTGCGGGCATCAAGCGAAACGCTTCGTTCCGCCAACTCCGACTCTCTTACCCTGGCACACCTGCAGTTTTACAGCAGACCAGCGGTCACTGCTGCAGCGATGCTGATAACCGTGCCGCATGGGCAAAGAGCTGGGCGCACTGTCGGCGCCCAAGGCAGGCTCAGGCCCGCTCCATCGTGCACATCAGCGGGTGTTGGTTCATCCGCGAGAACTCGTTGACCTGCGCAACCTTGGTCTCGGCAACTTCGCGGGTGTACACGCCGCAGATGCCGCGACCGCGGGTATGGACGTGCAGCATCACCTGGGTCGCCTTGTCCATGTCCATGGAAAAGAAGCTCTGCAGGACGGTCACCACGAAGTCCATCGGGGTGTAATCGTCATTCAGCAGCATCACCTGGTACTGCGGCGGGGGCGCAACCTCGGGCTTGCCGGGGGCTACCAGCAGGCCGTGTTCGCTGTCGTGTTGGGTCTTCTGAGACATCCGTTGATTATAGCGGTTCCAGGTGGCTGTCTTTTGACCATTGGACGCCACCCCCCTCGCCCCCGCACAATTTGCAGGCTAACCATCCATTCCTTGGGGAAAAAATGAAGAAGTCTGTACTCAGCATCGCCTTGCTGGCCTTGGCCACGGCTGCCGTCGGGAGCGCTTTTGCCGGTGAACCGGACCGTGCGGTCGGTCGCGTGCTTGATACGCTCAAGTACAAGTACGAAGTGGACAGCGATGGCGACTACCAGCTGGTCTTTGAAATGGATGACGACCGTACCCAGCTGGTGTACGTGCGCTCCAATGTCGAGACCTACGGCAGTCATCACGTCCGTGAAATCTGGTCACCGGGCTACAAGTCCTCGGGCCCGCAGTTCCCGGCGCTGGTCGCCAACCGCCTGCTGGAGGACTCCAACGACTCCAAGCTCGGCGGCTGGGTGAAGCAGGGCGAAATTGCGATGTTCGTGGTCAAGGTTGACGCAGATGCCAGCGCGGAGGTGATTTCCGATGCCATCGACGCTGCCGCCAAGAGCGCCGATGCGATCGAACTGGAAATGACGTCCAAGGACGAGTACTGAGCGTGAATGCTTTGCAGTCCCAGCGATGGGCGCCACATGTGACCGTGGCCACCGTGGTCTCCCGCGCAGGGCAACTGCTGCTGGTAGAGGAAGAAAAGAACGGCCGGCGGGTATTGAACCAGCCGGCCGGCCATCTCGAGCCGGGCGAAAGCCTGCTCGAGGCGGCCGTACGTGAAACCCGCGAAGAAACCGGCTGGGAGGTGCGCCTGACCGGTTTCATTGGCAGTTATCAGTGGACGGCTGCCGATGGCACGCCGTTCCTGCGCTTCGCCTTCGCCGCCGAGCCGCTGCAGCACCACCCGGAGCAGGCGCTGGATACCGGCATCGTGCAGGCGCTGTGGATGAGCCCGGTTGCGCTACAGGCCGATATGGCGCGACTGCGCAGCCCGCTGGTCTGGCATACGATCTCCGACTGGCTGGCCGGGCAGCGCTACCCGCTTTCGATCGTGCGACAGGTGGCACCGTGAGTAATCCCAATATCGTGGTGGGCGTTTCCGGCGGCGTGGATTCCTCGGTGGCAGCACTCACCCTGGTCCAGCAAGGCCTGGATGTCGCCGGCTTGTTCATGCAGAACTGGGCTGACGATGGCACTGGCCACTGCCGTGCCGAGGACGATCGTCGCGACGCTGTGGCGGTCTGCGGGCGGCTCGACATTCCATTCCATTTCCGCGATTTCTCCAACGAATACTGGCAGGGCGTGTTCGAGCATTTCCTGGCCGAATATGCGGCAGGGCGCACGCCCAACCCGGACGTGCTGTGCAACCGCGAGGTCAAGTTCAAGCACTTCCTGGATGCCGCGCGCGAGCTGGGCGCCGAGCGCATCGCCACCGGCCACTACGCACAGGTCGACCACTCTGGCGGCCGCTGGCGCCTGCTGCGCGGTGCCGATCGCGGCAAGGACCAGAGCTACTTCCTGCACCAGCTGGGCCAGACCCAGCTGGCGGCTACCTTGTTCCCGATTGGGCACATGGAGAAGAGCGAGCTGCGCCGCATCGCCCGTGAGGCCGGCCTGCCGACCCATGCCAAGAAGGATTCGACGGGTATCTGCTTCATCGGTGAACGCGATTTCCGCGAGTTCCTTGGTCAGTATCTACCTGCCCGCGAAGGCGAGATCCACGACCCCGATGGCCAGCTGATCGCCCGTCACCCCGGCGTGTTCTATTTCACCCTGGGCCAGCGCGAAGGCCTGAATATCGGCGGCGTGCGCGGGCGCCCGGCGGCGCCGTGGTTCGTGGTTGGCAAGGACGTGGCGCGCAATATCCTGTACGTCGACCAGGGCCATGACAGCCCGTGGCTGCAGTCCAACTGGCTGCGCAGCGAAGCCATGCACTGGATTGCCGGCGCCCCACCCGCCCGTGAATTCGAGTGCACCGCGCAGACCCGCTACCGCCAACCGGACGAAGCCTGCACCGTGAAGGTACGTGATGACGGTACGCTGGACGTGCATTTCGCACGCCCGCAACGCGCCGTCACCCCCGGCCAGTCGCTGGTGTTGTACGACGGCATGGAATGCCTGGGCGGCGCAGTGATCGCTGCTACCGATGCACCCCTGGAGCGCCGTTTGGCTGCCCCTGTTTCCCCTTGAGAGATGACCATGACTTTTTCCATCGATGACCGCGTACTCGCCTTGGCAGGCATTGCCCAGGCCTTGCAGCAGGTACGCCGCATCGCAGAAACCGGCCATTCGGAGAGCGCTGTGGTGCGCACCGCAATGGACAGCGTGCTGCGTATTGATGCCAGCTCGCCCGCCGCGGTATACGGCAGTGCTACCCAGGTTGAGCCCGGCCTGCGCCTGCTGCGCGACTACTTCCGTAACCAGGGCAAGGACGATCTGCTGCCACGGCTTGCGCTGTCGGTGATGCAGCTGGAGCGCCGCTTCGTGCGCGAAGGCGCCACGGTCGACAAGGTTGAAGCCGGCATCGAGCGTGCCGCCAGCATCGCCCAGGACCGCGGCGACAGCTGCCACCCGGACGTGCTGAGTGCGATGGGTGCGCTGTATGCGGACACCATCAGCCAGCTCAAGCCGAAGATCATGGTGCAGGGCAACCCGCACTACCTGGGCCAGGCAATGGTGGTGTCGGAGATCCGTGCACTGCTGCTGGCCGCGGTACGCTCGGCGGTGCTGTGGCGCCAGCTGGGCGGCGCGTACTGGGATTTCCTGTTCTCGCGCAAAGCCATGCTCGAAGCCATCGAGCGCCGGCTGCGTTGAATCTGCAGGCCTGCAAGCGCTCCGCTTGTGGGCCTGCATCGCAAAACCTCCGGGGATTCACGCCAGTGGGCTAAAGACACCCTGCCCACTGCCGATACTGCATTCGTGACTCTCCCGAGAACGTCCATGTATTCACGTATTGCAATCCGTTTGGCAGCCCCGCTTGTCCTCACCCTTCTGGTTGTGGTCGCTGCCGCCCTGTCCTGGCCCTCCGCGGCCCTGTGGGCGATCCTGACCACCATGGTGTTGAGCTGGCTGGTGTTTGCCTGGTGGAGCGTGCATTCGCAAACCCAGCGCTCGCCTGAGCACGCCAAGGTACTGAAAGAGCAGGACCAGCTGCTCAACGAGCTGCGCAGCTTCGTCAGCAACGAAATCGACGGCTCGCGCAGCGAGATCGAGCGCGCCCGCGAACTGATCCGGCAAGCGGTCGGCGGCCTCGGTGGCAGCTTCGATGCGATGAGCCGCAAGTCACGCCAGCAGAGTCAGGCGCTGGCCCGCATCGTTGACCGCGCCGGTGATGAGGGTGGCGGTGGCAATGGTGGCGTCGACGTCGCCCGTTTCGCCCAGAACGCCAGCCACCAGATGGAACAGCTGGTGGAAGCGCTGGAGCAGGTCAGCGGCCAGAGCAGCAACACCGTGCAGCACATCGACCAGATGGCGCAGCACCTGGACGGTATTTTCGCCCTGCTCGAAGACGTCAAGTCGATTGCTGACCAGACCAACCTGCTGGCCTTGAATGCGGCCATTGAAGCGGCGCGTGCTGGCGAAGCCGGCCGTGGTTTCGCTGTGGTGGCCGACGAAGTGCGTAACCTCTCCGAGCGCTCCACCACCTTCAACGAGCAGATCCGCAAGCTGGCCCACAGCTCCAAGGACGCGATTGCCAAGGTGCGTGAAACCGTCACCCACATGGCCTCGCGCGATATGGACCGGTCCCGCGAAGCGCGCCATGAGGCCGCTTCGATGCTGGACAGCGTGGCTGCCATCAATGCCTCGCTGGGCGACGGCATGCGCGAGATCTCCGAGTGTGGCCGCGCCATCGACGGTAGCGTCGCTGAAGCCGTGCGCGCCCTGCAGTTCGAAGACATCGCCACCCAGGCCCTGGGCGGCGTGCATACCCACCTTGACCGTCTGGGTGCGATCAACCGCGAAGCCGTCGCGCTGCAGGAACTGCTGCACCGTAATGGCGGCGTGTTCGATGGCGAGATGGTCAGCGCGCTGCAGCGCACCGGCAACCGCCTGCGCGAGATGCGCGTGGAATGGGAGCGTCCGCCGCACAAGCCGGTGTCCCAGCAGAGCATGGGTGCAGGCACGGTGGAGTTGTTCTGACTTCACTCCGCACCCGTACTGCATCCGAGCCCCGGCCCTTGGCCGGGGCTTTGCTGTTGCTGCAACCGCGCTGATATATGCTGACATCCCGTTCCACTGCCAACAGCAACGCCGAGCCAGCATCTCAGGCTGATGACGCCATGCTTCCATCACCTACCGCCAACGGCAGTACGTTGAGCCGGCGCGAACAACTTGCGCGGCTGGAACAGCGTGCACAGCAAGAGCTGCTGGAGTTGCGTGCACTGCGCGATCAAGTCCAGTGCCCTGACCCTACCGCAGACTCAGATTGGCTGACAAGCTGCATCGACTGGGACCTGTCCGTTCCCTGAGCCCCGCTCGTGGTGCGCTGCGCATAGCCTGGCTCCATGTACGCGCACTGCCGTTTTGTGGGAGCGGCGTCAGCCGCGAAGCAACGACATCATCAGATGAAGGCCCGTCAGCATTGCCGGCTTCGCGGCTTGCGCCGCCCCCAAGATGCAATGAACAACCTGAGCTGGATCAGTGCAAGGCATCGGAGAGCTGGTGCTCTGCAGCCTTTGCCGTCGCGCCGCAATCTGTCCTTGGTGCGTTGCGCTTGGCTGGGCCACGCCCAGCCTTTTAATAGCCGCGAAGCACCGACGTCGCCAGATGAAGTCCTGTCAGCAACACCAGCTTCGTGGCTGACGCCGCTCCCACATCCAAGCAGAAATGTATTCAGAAATACAAACAAAGAGCCCGGTTGCGGATCAGGCAACCGGGCTCTTTGCTTTCTCTCGCCGACGATCAGTGGGTTGCGCTGATCGTCGTGATCGTTCCAAGGTTCGGCAATTCAAGTAGCTCGCCAGGGCCACTGCGCAACCACTGCACCATCTCGCGCGGCCGCAGTGGTCGCGAGAACAGATAGCCCTGCAGTTCGTCGCAGCCCTGCTGGATCAACATCGTCGCTTCGGCCGGGGTTTCTACGCCTTCGGCAACCACCAGCATGCCCAGTGCATGCCCTAGATGCACGATGGCCTGGGTGACCTCGGCGGTGCCGGCATCGTGCAGCATGCCTTGCACGAAGCTACGATCGATCTTCAGCCGCTGCACCGGAAAACGGTTCAGATAGTGCAGATTGGAGAAACCGGTACCGAAATCGTCCACAGCAAGTGGTATGCCGTGTTGCTCGAAGACGTCAAAACACTGGCGCAATGCATCGGTGTCCCGGATCAATGCCGACTCGGTCAGCTCCAGCTCCAAGCGCTGTGGTGGCCAGCCGTACTGTTGGCAGATGCTGACAACACGCTCGGCGAAGCCGCGATCACGTAGCTGCAATGCCGACACGTTGACTGCAATACGCTCGAACTTCAGCCCGGCCTGCTGCCAGACTACTGCTTGCCGGCAGACTTCCTGCAGCACCCAGTCGCCGATATGGATGATCTCGCCGCACTTCTCGGCAATCGGAATGAATTCGGCCGGGCTGCATGAGCCAATCCTGCCACTGTTCCAGCGCAGCAGCGCCTCGATCGAGGGGGTTGCATCGCCATTGGCGTGCACCAAAGGCTGGTAGACCAGGCTGAACTCGTCGCGCTCGACCGCACCATGCAGTGCATGTTCGATCTCGACCCGGCGCTGGGTACGCGCCAAAGCATCCTGGCTGTAGTACTGGTAGGTATTGCGGCCGGCTTCTTTGGCCGCATGCATCGCCGCATCGGCGGCACGCAGCAGACTGTCAAAGTCGCTGCGCCCTTCGTCCAGCAATGCGATACCTACGCTGGCACCAACCTTCAAGGTGACATCCTCGCGGTAGAGCGGCTCCGCCAACGAGGCAATCAGCTTGCGTGCCACATGCCCGGCGTCGTCCGGCTCAACCAGGTTGCGCAGAATCACGATGAACTCATCGCCATTGAAGCGGGCGAACAGATCGGCATTGCGCAGGTTCTGGTGCAGGCGCGCCGCGGCGGCCTTCAGCAGCATGTCACCGGTGGCGTGACCGAAGGTGTCGTTGATGCTCTTGAAGCCATCCAGATCGATGAACAGCATTGCCAGGATGGCACCGCGTTCGCGTGCCTCGATGATCGCTTCCGAACCCTGCTCACGCAGCAGCATGCGATTGGGCAGGCCGGTCAGCAGGTCGTAATGCGCCAACAGTTCCAGCCGCTCATCGGCTTCGCGTTCGCGGGTGATATCGCGGAACAGCACCACAAAGCGCTCAGGCAGGCCGTCGCGTTGATCCAGTTCGATCAGCACCTGCACCCATACCCGTTGCCCGGAGGGGCGATAGAAACACAGATCAAGCTGCTCTGGCAGCCCGCCTTCGGCGATGCGCAGCAACGCCGACTCAAAATTGTCGCGCGAGTCCGGGATGTACAGGTCCAATGCCTGGTCCAGGGTCACCGGTGCCTTGCGCAGGCCGTGGATGCGGTAGCACTCCTCGGTCCATTGCATTGCGCGGGTACTCACCTCGATCTCGCAGCCGCCAATACGGCCCAGTGCGGACACCCGGTTCAGCAATTCGGTACGCCAGCGTATCAAGGCATCGGTACGGCGTTGATTGCTGATGTTCTGCACCTGCCCCAACACCCGGTGCAGGCAGCCAGCGGCGTCGTAATCAAGCTCCACCCAGATGCGCAGCTGCTGCTGGGTCACCGGGTCGCGCCCCCAGGTGATATCGAAGCTTCCACCTTTGGCCTCATCCAGAACGCGCCGCCAGCTGCAGAACAGATGCGTGCGGGCGTCGCTGGCAAGGTTGCGCAACCACTGCCGCCCGGTCGGTAGTGCGGCATCGCTCCAGCCAATTGCGGCAGCGAATTCCTCAGACCACTGCACGCGCTTACGCTGCGGTTCCCATACCCAGCTGCCCATGCCGGCGACGCGCTGCGCGCGGCGCAACAAGGCCTGCTGCGAACGCAGCTCGTCCTCCAGCGATTTCTGTTGCTGGATGTCGGTATAGGTGCCAACCATCCGCAACGGCTGGCCATCGCCAGCACGGGTGACTACCTGACCGCGGTCCAGCACCCACCGCCAGCTGCCGTCGGCCTGACGCAGCCGAAACTGACAGGCAAAGGGCACCCGCGGGTCATGCAGGTGCGCGGCAATGGCCTGGCGCAGCAGTAGCTGGTCTTCCGGATGTGCTTCATCAAGCAGGCCGATGCCGGGCTGCGCCGCATTGGGGACATGCGCCGGGCTGGCGCGGGTAACCGCATCGCTGACGATATCCCAGTCCCAGAGGCTATGTCCTGCCGACTCCATTGCCATCGCCCATCGGGCATTGCGCGCCTCAGTGTCGCTGGCCACGGAATACAGATAGCCCAATGGGGTCGCAGAGGGCGACTGAACCACACTGAGCCAACCGTCCAGCCGCTGACCGGTCCCCGGCAGCGGGCAGGCCACTGCCTCGTGCTGATCCAGTCCCTGGCGGATGCCGGCAAGTTGCAAGCAATAACGTGACAGGCGTTCGGGCAGGCCAAGCTCTCTGGCCATGCCATTGGCGGCCAATGGTTGCCCGTCCGTGTCCAACAGCACAACGGCCGCGTTCAACGGATGACGAAGCAGGCTAGCTATGACGCCGCGATCCACGCGATCTATCTCCATGCCCGACAAACCGGGTACCCATTCGATAACGGCACCAACTCGGCAGAATTGAGCACTTCGTCGTGCGCTCTGTGCACAAGCCGTTAAACTGGGGCGACGCTTGTCCAAACCCCCTCTCACCATGCAAGCCGATCCGGCCTCTTCCGCTCCATCCGTGCCCGTCGCCTCCCCGCGGCGGCGCGCATGCACGCTTTGGTTGCTTGCCGGAGCCGCTTTTTTGGCGGCCGGCCTCGTGGCACTGTCGGCAAGCGACACGGAATCATCCGGCTGGCGGACACAAAGTGTGACGGCGATCGCGGTGGCAATTTGTGCGACGCTCCTTTTGCTCTGGTGGCAGCTCTGGTCATCAAAACCAGCCAACAGCTCCGGCCAGCCGTCGCCTGCCGAGTTCGAGCAGTTGGCGGCGCTGCTGCCGGACGGCGTTGTGATCGCTGACGGCGATACAGTTGTCTATGCCAATCCAGCTGCAAGCAACATTCTGGGCATTGGCGGCGGGCGCGGCGACGGTGCCGTCCAGTTGCTGGCCGGCTTGAGCGGCCATGGCCCGCGTTCGAGCAGTAGCGAACTGCCGGTGCAGCTGTCACGGATGGGCGGCGAGCCTTTCCACGCCATGGTGATCACCCAGCAACTGCAACATGGCGGCAGGACCCGCCAGCTTTCTGTCATTCGCGACTTGAGTGAGCTGGAGCACGGCAGGCTTGCCTTGGCCACCAGTAACGCCGAGCTGCAAGCCATGGCGGGTCGCTTGTTCTCCTTGCAGGAGGATGAGCGGCGCTCGATTTCACGTGATCTGCATGACGATATCGGCCAGGCCATCACCGCGATGAAGCTGGCCGCCTGCGCCGCGCGCGATGAGGACAACAAGCCACGGCGGCAGGACGATATCGACCAGATCATCGAGCTGGCAGACAGCACTGTGATCAAGCTACGGAATCTGTCGATGCTGTTGCGGCCACCGCAGCTCGATGCCCTTGGCCTGGAAGCTGCGCTGCGTTGGCAAGCGGGCCTGCTGTTCCGCTCCACTGATGTGGAGTTGCTGCTGGATGTTGCCGCGCTGCCGCGCCGCCCCAGCAACGAGGTCGAGCAGGCGTGTTTCCGTATTGCCCAGGAAAGCCTGACCAACGCACTGCGCCACGCCAGCGCAAGCCAGGTATCGCTGTCGTTGCGCAACAGCAACAATGGCGATCTGCACCTGCAGGTGGTGGACGATGGCGAAGGCTTTGACCCTGCCGGGCCGCGCGGCCTTGGCATGATCGTGATGCGTGAGCGCGCCCAGAGTGCGGGCGGCAGCCTGCATATCGAGACCGCGCCGGGCGCCGGCACCCGTATTGATCTGCGTTTACCCTACGCAATGGACGCACTGTGACTCCCCAAGGACCCCGCCCGATGTGGAATACCAGCCCCCCTTCGCTTGGTGACCGCAATGACGCGCGCCCTGCCCGACTGGGCGCCGGCAATCCGGAACTGGCAACCCTGGTGGATGCCGCCAACCGTACCGGCACGTCGCTGATGCTGCTGCATCTGGATATCGACCACTTTGCCTCGGTCAACGAGAACATGAGTGCCGAGGTGGGTGACCAGGCCTTGATCCTGATTGCTGAACGTCTGCGCGGATTTCTCGGTGAACGCGGCAAGCTGTGGCGGCACGGCAGCGATGAATTCCTGATCGCGGTACCCCGCGGCAGCCAGACGCCCGCACCGGAAGATTTTGCCGAGCAGGTACGCCAGCAGATCGAGCTGCCTCTATCGGTACTGCCGTACACCCTGTTCCTGACCGCCAAGATCGGGGTTGGTCTCTGCCCGGAGCATTCCAACACCGCTACCGGAGTGCTGGATCTGGCCGAGGATGCCCTGCACCAGGCCGGTCGCGAAGGCGGCAATGCGGTTCATGTGCACGTGCTGCACAAACCCAGCAGCGCCCACAGCGAAAGCATCATCTCGCGGCAACTGGTGGACGCCATCGACAACGGTGAGCTTCGCCTGCGCTACCAGCCACTGGTCAGCGCCCGCGATGGTCACGTCATGGGCATGGAGGCGCTGCTGCGCTGGCAATCCCCTACCCTGGGCATGCTGGTACCCGAGCGCTTCATGCGCACCGCCGAGCGGCTGGGCATCATCGTGCAGATCGGCGCTTGGGTGCTGGAAACCACCCTCCGCCAAGCCAAGGTCTGGCGCGATCAGGGCTTCGAAGACTTCAACGTCGCGGTCAACGTGTCGACCCTGCAGTTGCTGCGCCCGAACTTCTTCACCGAAGTGATGGCGATGCTGCAGTCCATCGGCGTGCCGGCACGCATGCTGACCCTGGAAATCAACGAGAGCGCGCTGACCAACAACGTCAACTTCGTCCACGAAACCCTGGCCAACCTGCGCAACGAAGGTATCAGCCTGTGCCTGGACAACTTCGGCACCGGTGACTCGAGCTTGAGCGCGCTGGTCCGTTATCCGGTGGACAAGCTCAAGATCGACCGTAGCTTCATCAAGAGCGCGCCCGCCGCAAACCGCGAGGCCGCGATCAGCCGCGCCATCATCGCGATGGGTCACCAGTTGGGCATGACGGTGATCGCCAACGGCGTCGAGTCGCAGGCCCAGCTGGGCTTCCTGCGCCGCAATGACTGCGATGTGTTCCAGGGCTATCTGTTTGGCGAGCCGATGTCGGCCGACGCCGCCGGCATGACCCTGCGTCGACGCTACCTGCGACCGGAAGCCTTCGCCGAGACCCGCCCTGACCGCACCTTGTTGCTGCTGGACGACGAAGAAAACGTACTGCGCTCGCTGGTGCGCCTGTTCCGCCGCGATGGCTACCGAATCCTCGCCGCCGGCAATGTACGTGACGCCTTTGATCTGCTGGCGATCAACGACGTACAGGTGATCCTGTCCGATCAGCGCATGAGTGACATGAGCGGCACCGAGTTCCTTGGCCGGGTAAAGATGCTGTATCCGGACACGATCCGTCTGGTGCTCTCAGGCTATACCGACCTGAACACCGTCACCGATGCGATCAACCGTGGTGCGATCTATCGGTTCCTGACTAAACCCTGGAACGACGACGACCTGCGCGAGCATATCCGCCAGGCGTTCCGCACACATGATGAAAAACAGGGTGTGGGGACGGCGTAGGCATTTGGACGCTTTTGATCTCTTGTAGGAGCGGCGTCAGCCGCGAAGCTACTGATGACTGGGGTCAGCATGCATCCGCCGCAATTGCACGATGCATCGACGAAAGGGCCATTGCAGGGGATCGCTTATCGCGGATACCGCGACGACTGGTACAACGCCAGCTTCGCGGCTTACGCCGCTCCTACTTCGGCTGACGGATCGGCAGCACGATACGGAAGCAGGAGCCCTCGCCTACCGTGCTGTCCAGGTCGATGCGGCCGTGGTGCTTGTTGATGATGCCGTAGGAGATCGACAAGCCAAGACCAGTGCCGCTGCCAACCGGCTTGGTGGTGAAGAACGGGTCGAAAATGCGCTGGCGCAGCTCGGGGGAGATTCCGGCGCCGTCATCCTTGAACTCAACCCAGACTTCATCACCACTGACCCCGGTGCTGACCACGATATTGCCGCGATCAGCGATGGCATGACCGGCATTGAGCAGCAGGTTCATATAGACCTGGTTGAGCTCGGACGGCAGGCATTCGATCATCGGCAGTTCGCCGTAGTGACGCTCCAACGTGACCTTGTACTTGAGCTCGTTCCAGATGATGTTGATGGTCGATTCGAGACCAGCATGCAGGTCGACCAGCTTCCACGACTCGTCGCGGCCGGAGTACGAGAAGTCCTTGAGATCGCGCACGATGCGGGTAACCCGCTCGATGCCCTCGCGTGATTCAGCCATCAGCTGCGGCAGGTCGCGGCTGATGAAATCGATGTCCAGGCGGTCGCGGATATCGTCGATTTCCGGAATCAAGGCCTTCGGATCAGGTGCCCGCAAGGCCCGCTCATAGGCTTCGATCACCGTGAACAGGCTGCGTAGATACTCCTGCAGGCTGCCCAGATTGGAGTGGACGTAGCCGATCGGGTTGTTGATTTCGTGGGCAACGCCAGCGGCTAGCTGGCCGATGGAGGCCATTTTCTCGGACTGCAGCAGTTTTTCCTGGGTGCCGTTCAAGCGCAGATAGGCTTGGCGAAGCTCGGCATGGCGCTGCTGCAGCTCGCGCTCATAGTCCTCAGGGCCGTCTATGTGCTGGAACAGGGCTAGAAAAGCCTCGCCGACCTCGTCGCTGTGATGATGCAGGTGCAGAGTGATGACCCGTTCACCGACCGGCAGGCTACCGACCCAACTACCCGAATCGCGGGCCTGCGACAGCGCGAATGGAGGCAACAAGGCCTCAAGCTGGCGGCCAAGATCAATACTTCCGGGGCCATCCACGCCAAACAACTCGCGCACCAGACCGTTGGCGATGCTGACTTCGAACTTGCCGTTGAACACCAGCATCCCGTGCTGGACGCGCTCGCCGAGGGCTCGCAATGTGGCCGCCGAAGGGGTTGGCATGAGGATGCTGCTATCGATCTGGGTCACGGCGTTCGGGACAGGCTAGGAACAGGCCGCCACTATAGCCGGATGTGGGTACTCGATCGCGGCGCGGGCGCCGCTTTTGAAACAGATCAGGCTACAGCCAACGGCCGTCGCGCATGCACGGTTTGTGCCTGGCCTTTGGCATCGTAAGAGGGCGCATTCTCACTACGACCCAGCTGACGGAGCGCCCAGTTGACCTCGCGACGGCGGCGCGCCAGCAATACGCCATTGGCGTGGTTGCGCTCTGCCAGCTCCTTGAGCTTTTCAGCCTCGTGCAGCGGCGGCTGCCGCTCCAGCTCGCGCAGGGCTTCCAGCTTGTTGCCAGTGGCGGCAACCAAGGCCGGCACGTCGTGCTCGGCCAAGGCGCGCTGTTCGCGGTCAAGCGCCTCGCTCAGACGCTGCAACGGGTCGCCCATGGACAGGTTCATCCCTGCAACTGCTGGTCCAGGCCCAGCATGCGCGTGGCAATGGCATCGGGATTGATCTTGTAGCTGCCGTTTTCCAGCGCCTCGCGCACGGCTTGCACACGGGCCTGGTCGATGGCCGGGGCGGCGCTCAGCTCACGCTGTACGGCCTGCAGCTGGGTGGCCTCACCGGTCAGGCGCACGCTGTCGGCGGCCTCAACGGGCTTGGGCTTGGCATCGCCTGCGGCGGCCACTTTGGTGTTGATGGCTACGCTGCGCAGCTGCGCTGCGGCCGGAATACCACCGTCGATTTTCTGGCTCATGTGATGGAGTCCTGATTCGGTTCAAAAACGATAACGGCAATGCCCGGGGATTCTTTAGCGATTTATCGGCTGACCAACACGTCGCCGGCAGGGGTGGCAATTCCCTGCATCACCCGGCGTGAAGACAGGTTCTCGACCGAGACCCGCTCGCCCTCACCCGCATCCCCCAGCGCCTTGCCCGCCATCCGCACTTCTACCCCGCCCCGGCGCGACACCAGGGCGACATTATCGCCACGACGGACGGTGCGAGGCGCAACCAGGTCTGTCGCCGATAGCAGGCTGCCGGCGCTCAATGCACGCCGTGCGACCCGGCCCACGGCCGCCTCCGGCTTCAACAACACTGCACCGGCCAAACGTGCTGTATCACGCTTGACGCTGCTTATATCGGCCGGCGCCAGGGTTTCTCCAGCAGCCACGCCGCGTGCCAGCACCAGCACCTGCTGCTCACGGCGGACCTTGACCGGGACAAACAATCGCCAACCGCCAGCCTGTGGGCAGGTGACCTCGACGGTCGTGTTGGCGGTAACGCTGGCCTGCAATGGTTGCGCACACGCTGGCAGGCGCAGGTTCGCGTCCAGAATGGCCTCCCCGCTCTCTCCAGCCGCCAAAGTGGCCAAAGCCGCGGCTCGGATGGTTTCCACCGGCTGGAACGCGGCAGCCAAAGCCAGCGAAGGCAACAACAGGCATATAAGTAAGAGTAAGCGCATCGGTCGCGGCCACCCGGCTCTGGAATAGTTCGATGGATCCAGCTGCAAGTGCTGTGCCACTCTGGACCGGCGGCGGCACTCAAGTTACAGCCACCCGCCGCCGATACAGCACTTATGTCACAAGACCTGCTCAACCGAATTGACCAGCGCACCCGGCTGGCCGGCCACAACCGCCTTGCGCTGCTGCTGTTCCGCCTTGGCGGTCGTCAGCTTTTTGGCGTGAATGTATTCAAGGTGCAGGAAGTGCTGCGCCGCCCAGCATTGTTCCAGGTGCCCGGCCTGCCCGCCCAGTTCGCCGGCGTGGCTGATGTGCGCGGCCGCTCGGTGCCGGTATTGGACCTTGGCCTTGCCATCGGGCACCCTGAGCGCGAGCCCGAGGCGGACACCTCACCGGGTTACCTGGTGGTGACCGAGTTCAATCGCTCGGTACAGGGTTTTCTGGTCAGCGGGGTTGAACGCATCGTCAATATCGCGGTGGAAGATATCCACCCGCCGCCGGAATTGGGCGCCGAATCGACGTATTTGACTGCCGTTACCCGCTTTCAGGGTGAGTTGATCCAGGTCATCGACGTAGAAAGCGTGCTCGCAGACATCGCCCAGGTACGCAGCGAAGCGGTGCTCGATCCATCCATGGCACTGCCCGACGACGCTCCAGCGATGCAGGTCCTGGTGGTCGATGATTCCCGCGTCGCCCGCCAGCAGATCCGCAGCGTGCTGGACCAGTTGGGGGTGAGCGCCACCCTGCTCTCCGACGGCAAGCAGGCACTGGAACACCTATTGCAGATCCATGCCTCGGGCGAGAACCCGGCCGAGCGCTACGCCATGGTGATCTCCGATATCGAGATGCCAGCGATGGACGGCTACACCCTGACGACGGAAATCCGCCGCCATGCAGGGTTGGCCGGCCTGTACGTGCTGCTGCACACCTCGTTGTCGGGCGTTTTCAACAACGCCATGGTGGAACGGGTGGGTGCCAATGCCTTCGTGGCCAAGTACAGCCCGCATGAGCTGGCTGATTTCGTCCTGCAGCGTCTGCGCCATGTGGCCCAGACGCAGTACGCGTATAGCTGAGTCTGGCCTGCTGTAGTGGGGGGGGGGGGGGGGGGGGGGGGGGGAGGGGGGGAGGGCACCACGCCCCCCCAGCACACCGCCCCCCCCCCCCCCCCCCCAACCCCACCAGAACCGAGCCGGGGG